>CAZTCG010000213.1:0-3924 GCA_964612005.1 uncultured Flavobacteriaceae bacterium
TCTAAAATTGCCTATGATTAAAACAATTACTAAAAACACAAAAACTTCCAAGAAAATAAAGACAAAAATCAATGACCTTAGCCCAAAAGAAAGTACAATTTTTGCTTTATTAAATTATTCGAAATCACTTGTTGTTTTAAAACACCAAGAACTTGGAAATATAATTCAGGTCTGTAACTAAAGTGCTTGTTGATTTATAGATTGCTTAAGCGGAAGCATTAACTAGCACATGTGTAATTGCTGTTGATGCAGTGCCACCAATGCTTTGAATTAATCCTACATTAGCATCTTTTTTAATTTGGTTTTCACCGGCAATGCCACAAATTTGCATGTACGATTCTACTGCCTGATAAACTCCAGAAGCTCCTATAGGATGACCTCTTGCCTTTAATCCTCCAAAAGTAGAAACAGGAATTTTACCATTAAGGGCAATATCGCCTTCGGCTGCTAATTTCCAACCATGACCTTGCTTTGCAAAACCCATTGCTTCCAATGAAAGTGTTGATATAATTGAGTAAGCATCATGCAATTCGAAAAAATCAACATTTGAAGGCTTTATTCCGGCCATCTCATAGGCCTTGTTACCGGATAATCTTATTCCATCAGCATCTAATGGTGCATTTCTTCCGTTGATTGATACAGCTTCTGTAGCGCAGGAAGATGCTATTATTTTAACAGGAGGCAGTAAAGAAGATTGTTTTGGATATTTAGATAATACGATAGCTGCTGCTCCATCACAAATTGGTGAAGCATCTAAAATTTTTACGGGCTCAGCTATAAATGGAGCATTGATGTAATCATCAACGGTAAAGTTCTTTTTTAATAAGGAATAATTATTTTTTATCGCATTTTGATGGGCATTAATTCCAAACATGGCAAATGAATTGGAACTAATATTATATGTACCCATATACATTTTCATTAAACTTGAATTAAGTGTAACAAAGGTTTCCCCTCTTCCACCCTCAGCATCCCAGTCAGAGGCTGATGCTATTGATTTAACAATAAACTCTTTATCCTCATGCGACATTTTCTCTACACCACATATTACAACATTTTCGCATAGTCCACTCATTACTGCCATAAATCCAATTCGTAATGCTGCCCCTCCAGAACCACATGCAGCTTCTAATGTTACTGCTTCAATTCCTTTTAATCCTGCAGCATTTGCTAATAGTGAACCTAATTGTTGTTGATTTGATAATGAACCGGATAACATATTACCAACATATAGCGCATCAACTTTTTCAATACCGGCATCTGCCATTGCTGATTTTATTACAGCAGCACCCATTTCACGAATACTCAGCTCCGATTTTTTCTCTACTTTAATTTGAGCTATTCCTGTAATGTATACACCCGGTTTGTTAGAAAATCGCATTGTTGATGTTTTTAATCTTTAACTCTTTTATTTATTAAACGTTACTATAAACTAAAAAGTTTCAATAACGAAACAAAACTAATTTGTCATCATGAATAAAAAGTTAAATCTGTATTATTAAAAACAAAATTAACTTCAGTCAAGTTGATGAAAAATGATTTAATACAAATTAAGAGGTAAGATAAATCAGTAATTAATTTCCTGTGATAATTCTTCCGAGTAGTTTATTTACCTGGGATTTAAAACTCTCCATTTTTTTTATTTCGGATAATGTAATCGATACATCATTTTCATCTGAAGAATTTTTTAAACTTTCTTTAAGTTCTAAAATCATATCACGCAAACGCTTTTCTTTATATGCATATAAAGAGTGCTCTATTGTTTTTTTAATATTTAATCCTTCCTGTTCAATTTTAATCCCATATTTTATATCCCAATTTTCGCTCAATGTATAATTTTCTTCAGCAAGCTGAATAGCAAGTTGAGAAACAACAGGGTTGCTGTGATGCACAAAATAATTTAAACTTGGAATAATATCTTGTCTTAGCTGATGAATTACTTCATCAAGTAACAATTGATTAATTGGATTTACAAAATTTAATTCATCATGAAACAACTCCAGTAAAATATATTCTGCAGCAGAAATTTGCATGTTGATTAATTCTCCGTCTTGCAAAAAATGTTCAACTTCTACTAAGTGGTTTCCAAATTTTAAAAGTAAACGGCAAATATTTTTTTCAATTAAATCATATTCCTCAACAATATTGATTTCCGTTTTAGGTTCTTCAATAATTGCTGTTTCAATAGTAGTTGGAATAACAGCATTAGCATCTTCGTTTTTTTGAGGCAGTTGTTGATTTTTCTCTTTTTGCTTACGGGTTTCTTTATTAATTCTAATTTTATTTACCTCTAGCAACAATACTTGCTCATCAATTTCAACAATTCTGCTGCATTCTTTGATATAAACTGAACGGGTAATTGAATCCGGTATTAACGAAATGTTTTCGATAACGTGCTTAACAAATTCAGTTTTTTTAATTGGATCATTTTTTGCAGCAGCTGAAATTTTTGAAGCTGAGTACGTAATAAAATCCTGCGAATTAGTTTTAATGAATGTTTTTAATTCATCCGCACTTACCTTACGAGAGTAACTATCAGGATCATCATTATCGGGGAATAACAATACCCTAACGTTCATGCCTTCTTCTAATATTAAGCTGATACCGCGTTCACTTGCTTTTTGACCAGCTTCATCACCATCATAAAGAATAGTGATATTATTGGTAAAACGCTGAATTAACTTGATTTGCTCAATTGTTAACGAGGTACCTGAAGATGCTACAACATTTTCTATTCCTGCCTGATGTAATGCAATTACATCTGTGTAACCTTCTACTAAAAAACAAAAATCCTCTTGCTGTATACTTTTTTTAGAAAAATATAAGCCATACAAAATTTTACTTTTATCGTATAAATCGCTTTGCGGAGAATTAAAATACTTTGCTGTTTCTTTCGTATTGGTTAAAATTCTTCCACCAAAACCAAGTACATCTCCGGAAACGGAGTGAATGGGAAACATTACTCGGCTGTGAAAACGATCGAAGAGATGCGCTTCTGTTAATTCCTGAACATTTTCATAACGTTCCGGTCGAATTGCCAAACCTGATTTTACGAGGTATTCGGCTTTATATTCTTTTGCTAAGGCTGCTTTTGTAAACGATTTTCTTTCTTCAAATGAATAGCCTAACTCAAATTTTTTAATAATATCATCTCTGAAACCACGCTCTCTAAAATAACTTAACCCAATTGATTTTCCTTCATCGCTTTCCCATAAATTAGATTGAAAATAGGTGCTTGCAAATTTATTTAGGATACGCAGCGACTCTTTCTCATTTTGAGCCTGAAGTTCTTCAGGACTAGCTTGTCTTTCTTCTATTGCAATATTATATTTTGAAGCCAAATAACGAAGTGCTTCCGGATAGGATTTCTTATCCACTTCCATAACGAAGTTAACTGCATTACCTGCTTTGCCGCAGCCAAAACATTTATAAATTCCTTTGCCGGGAGAAACACTAAAAGAAGGTGTTTTTTCATTGTGAAAAGGACAACACCCCCACATATTTTGGCCACGCTTTTTAAGTGGAACAAAATCATTCACCACTTCATCAATACGCGCGTAAAATAATATTTGGTCTATTGTTTCCTGAGGAATCATTGCTAAACAAAAATACTAAATAAAAACGCTATTCAACACTACTAAATTTAACAATCGATTAGATTGTTAATTGTAACTGATTTTTTGAAAGGGTTACGATATCATGATTGTTTTTATGACATAGTAAATTTTTAATTACCACAATGTGAACGATAAATAGATAATGGAACTTATTTTGGAAACTGACAAGTTATTTCATGTGCTTTAAATTGAGAGCATACATGATAACAAAAGCAACTGGAATTAAAGGCCATAAAAAAGTAGATAGTGATAATTCTGCAGTCATCGGAAATAAAATGGGAAAAACAATAGAGCATGCCTGAGAAAT
>CAZTCG010000214.1:0-3919 GCA_964612005.1 uncultured Flavobacteriaceae bacterium
GCAATGTTTTGTTTTATAGTTCCTGCAAACAAAATTACATCTTGCGGAACAATAGCCATTTGATCACGCAAAGCAGTTAATGAAATATCTTTTGTGTTTTTTCCATTTAATAAAATTTCTCCGTTTACGGGATCGTAAAATCGTAAAACCAGTGATGCGATGGTTGTTTTACCCGATCCACTTGGACCAACAAGTGCAATGGTTTGTCCGGCATTGGCTTTAAAAGAGATGTTTTTCAATACCTGAAAATCCGGTCGGGTAGGGTAGTGGAAACTTACTTTGTCGAATGTAATTTCACTTGATGCAGTTCGTTGTTTTGGCGTTGATTTAAATTCTAAATCAATTTTTTCGTTTACATCGTCAATCAATTCAAAAACCCTGTCGGTTGCCCCTAACGCACGTTGTATGGAAGCAATTTGTTCGGGCAAACCTGCTAAAGAACCTGCCACAAATAAGGCAAGCATTAAAAAAATTCCAAACTCTTCGGCCGTAATCACATTTTCGTTTTTCAGCATCAGCATTTTCCATAAAATAAAAAATACCGAACCGAAAATAACGGTGATAATAAACGCAAAAAAAGAACCTCTGAAAATGCCGTATTTAATGCCGAATTCACGAATCTGATTCGTTTTTTCGTGGTAACGGTTAATTTCAAATTTTTCGTTGGTGAAAGTTTTCACATTGCTGATTCCGGTAAGTGCTTCACCAATAATCACATTTGATTCGGCAATTTTTTCCTGAAAAGATTTGGAATAACCTCTGATTTTTTTTCCAAATAAAATGGCTAAAACCGTAATTGGTGGAATGATAACAATGAACCAAATAGCGATTTGCCAGTTGGTGAAATAAACCAAAGCACACAATCCTCCAATTCCAACAATGGTTTGACGAATGAATTCGGCAATGTTTATAGTAAATGCTTCAGAAATCATGTTAATGTCAGTTGCCATTCTGCTACTCAATTCCGAAACCTGATTTTTGCTGTAAAACTGCATGGGCATTTGGATGAGTTTGGCAAAGGCATCTGTTCTTAATCCTTTTAAAATATTTTCGGTTACACGCGAAAACATAAACACTCTTCCGAAGGAAAAAAATCCTTGAATTAATAAAATAACTAAAAGCAATAATCCGGTTTGTTTTAATTGGGCTTCCATACTTTCTTTCGAAATTCCGGTTTCACCAAAAAAGCTAAATAACTTTCCGGATAATATCGGGAAAACTAAGCCAACAATTGCTGTTCCAGCTAGGAAAAACATCCCAATGGCAAACTGCCATTTTTGTCCTTTTAAATAAGTGAATAAACGTAAAGATTTTTTTAGGTTTTCTTTACTTAATTTTGCCTTTGGCAAATCTTCTTTTTTATCTCTGTCAAAGCCCCGTTTGGCCATAATTTGAAATTGAGTTGCAAAAGTAATAATATTGCATCCTAAAAAAAGGTTTTTCGAAAATTTGTGAATTGATAAAATCTTTTTAAATTTGCGCTCTTAATTTTTGAATTTATAATCATTTAATAGAATAATAGTATGAAACGTACATTCCAACCATCACAGCGCAAACGCAGAAACAAGCATGGATTCCGTGAAAGAATGAGTTCTGCAAATGGTCGCAGAGTTTTAGCTGCACGTAGATCAAGAGGCAGAAGAAAATTAACTGTATCTTCAGAAAAAACACACAAATAATTTTTACATCACTTTTTTAAAAGCTGCTTTTTTTAAAGCGGCTTTTTTTGTTTTTTGAGGTTTCAAAATCATCAACATTTTATAGTTGATTAATTATTTTTATCGTTTTCTTTCCCTAAAACTAATTTGAAAATAATCGTTACATTAGTAACTTAAATAAGATTGAATGGATAATACGCAACTCCCAAAAATGATTATTCCTGAATACGGGAGAAACATACAGCAGATGATTAACTTTTGCTGTACCATTGAAGATAGAGAAGAACGTAACAAATGTGCCAAAGCAATTATTCAGGTGATGGGCGCGTTAAATCCTCATTTGAGAGATGTTTCAGATTTTACACATAAATTATGGGATCATTTATTTATCATTTCAGAATTTAAATTAGATGTAGATTCACCCTATCCAAAACCAAATCCTGAAACTTTTCAAACCTCACCTGAAACAGTAAATTATCCGAGTAAAAAAATAAAATACAAACACTACGGAAAAACTATTGAAAACATCATTGAAAAAGCCAAAGAATATCCTGAAGGTGCAGAGAAAGAAGAGCTGAAGAAAGTAATTGCCAATAATCTTAAAAAATCGTACATCACCTGGAATTCAAAAGACCTCATTTCTGATGATATAATTTTAAATCACCTTGTTGAATTATCAGATGGTGCATTAAAACTAACTGATGCCTCCGTACTGGCAGCAAGTAATGATTTTGTAAGAAGACAACATCAGGGGCAACACCAGGGCCAAAGGCACAAACACAAAGGAAAACACCACAATAACCGCAACAGACATCAAAACAACCGAAATAAACCGTATTAATTTATGATTTTTGAAGTAACCGGAGGCAAACGACTAAAAGGAGATATTATTCCACAAGGTGCAAAAAACGAGGCATTGCAAGTAATTTGCGCAGTACTGTTAACCAAGGAAAAAGTTGTGATTGGCAACATTCCTGAAATTGTTGACATCCTGAAACTAATAGATTTATTAAAAGAGTTAGGTGTTAAAGTTGAAAAATCCGGTCACGAAGAATATACCTTTCAGGCAGATGATGTAAATGTTGATTACCTTATTTCACCAGAATTTAAAAAGAAGGGTGGAAGTTTAAGAGGTTCCATTATGATTGTAGGTCCGTTGCTGGCTCGTTTCGGAAGAGGTTACATGCCCAAACCGGGTGGAGATAAAATTGGAAGAAGAAGAGTGGATACACACTTCATTGGTTTTGAAAATTTAGGCGCAACTTTTAATTACGACGATGAAAACGAATTTTTTAAGGTAGAAGCTACAAAACTGAAAGGAGCATACATGTTGCTCGATGAGGCATCTGTTACAGGAACCGCAAATATTGTTATGGCTGCGGTAATGGCAGAAGGCATCACCACTATTTACAATGCAGCTTGCGAGCCCTATTTACAGCAGTTGTGCAAAATGCTGAACCGAATGGGTGCAAAAATTTCAGGCATTGGATCAAATTTACTGACTATTGAAGGGGTAAGCTCATTAAATGGAACAACTCATCGTTTGTTACCTGACATGATTGAAATTGGTTCATTCATTGGATTGGCAGCTGTTACACAATCAGAAATCAATATAAAAAATGTTTCTTATAATGATTTGGGTGTAATACCAAACGTTTTTCAGCGCCTCGGAATTCAAATGGAACTGAGAGGTGATGATTTATTTATTCCTGCTCAAGAACATTATGAAATTGATACTTTTATTGATGGTTCTATTTTAACCATTGCAGATGCACCTTGGCCTGGGTTCACACCTGATTTAATAAGCATAATTTTAGTAACTGCTGTGCAAGCAAGAGGTAATGTGCTCATTCATCAAAAAATGTTTGAGAGCAGATTGTTTTTTGTGGACAAGCTGATTGACATGGGCGCGAAAATTATTTTGTCCGACCCACACCGAGCAGTTGTGATGGGATTGGATCGTAAAAATCAATTACGTGCTATACAAATGGCTTCACCCGATATCAGAGCTGGGGTTTCGTTATTAATTGCAGCATTATCAGCAAAAGGAAAAAGCACTATTTTCAATATTACTCAAATCGATAGAGGCTACCAACACATAGATAAACGTTTAAATGCAATTGGTGCTGAAATCCTCAGAAAATGAGAGCTTTAGTTATCATAAGTATATTTTTATTTTCGTTCATTTTATTTAAAACTCTATTAAGAAATAAATCTTAGATATCTCCCATCTTAGAAAATCTGCCATTTTTAACATCAAG
>CAZTCG010000215.1:0-3891 GCA_964612005.1 uncultured Flavobacteriaceae bacterium
CAATTAATAAAAATGCTTTAGTAGTTGCAGCTGCTGGAAATGATGGGCAAGATTTAGCGTACTTCCCTGCTTCATATACCTATGTTTTATCTGTTGCCGCTACAAATTCATCAAGTGATGGTAAAGCAACTTTTTCTAATTATAATTACACGGTTGATTTAAGCGCCCCAGGAAATCAAATTGATGCAACCATATATAATAATAATTATACAGCTCAAAGTGGAACATCTATGGCTTCACCAATTGTTGCTGGGGCTGCAGGATTAGTAAAATCAAAATTTCCAAATTATACGGCTTTACAAATTGCAGAACGGTTAAAACAAACTACTGATAATAATTACAGATCTTATGATGCTGTTACTAATCCGAACATTACAAACCCTGCTGCAACAGCCTCTTCCTTATTAAATAAATTAGGAACAGGAAGGCTTAATGCTTTCAGGGCTTTAGTAGATCCACAAGGACCGTCGGTTGTTTTCCAAAATGAAAATATAGTGGACAACAATGATATGGCATTTATTATTGGTGACACTCTATTTATTAGTGGTGAGTTTATGAATTACTTATCTGCAACTTCGAGTTCATCAGTAGCATCTATTAGAGCTATTTCAAATGGAAATTATTTAACTGTTGTAGATTCTGTATTTAATCTTGGAGCATTAGCAACATTAGCAACAACGAATAATAATTCAGACCCATTTAAATTTAAAATTAACGCTGGAACACCACTCAACACAGTAATTACTTTTAGAGTTTTAATTAAAGATGGAACCTATTTTAGTAACTTTTATTTTAACGTAACTACAAATGTTGATTACATTAATGTTGGCATCAACGATTTACAAACAACAATAACAAGTAAAAGTAAAATCGGTTGGAATCAAGATGGCGCAACCGAAGGCTTAGGGTTTAGTTATCTAGGCACGCAAATGCTGTATGAAGGTGGTCTCATGATTGGTACAAGTCCAAGTGCTGTTTCAGACAGAGTTAGAGGAAGTAACGGAACTGCTTCCGATCAAGATTTCTCTTCAACTGAAAATGTGTCTAGAGTTGTTCCATCAGTTCGTTCTGAATTTGATATACACGGGGTAATGAATGATTTCTCGGCTAGCCCTACTCAAAACCTTTTAGTTTCTCATAATGCTTATGCATGGAGTACGCCAGGTAACAGAAAATATGTTATTGTTGAATATTTTATTAAAAACAATGGCACAACTCCATTAACAAATTTATATGCAGGAATCTCTGCTGATTGGGATATTGATGCAGTAAGCTATGCAAAAAACAAGTCAAATTATGATGCTACAAGAAAAATGGGTTATTCTTGGCTGACAGATGCAAACGGAAAATATGCAGGCATAAAAGTATTGACTCCTGAGGCTGGTAATTTCTATGGAATTGATAATGTTGCTGGTGGAAATGGTGGTATAGACATAAACGATGCAAACGATTATTATAGTACCTCAGATAAATATACCGCCCTTTCTACATCACGATTGCAGGCTGGTATGGCAGATGCAGATGGAGAAGATATCTTAAATGTAGTTTCAACCGGACCATATGTAGTGGCAACAGGTGATTCAATAAAAGTTGCCTTTGCACTAATTTGCGGAGATGACCTTATTGATATTAAAAATTCTGCTGATAGTGCACAAGTCCACTACGATATTATGTACCCTGTTGGTATTGGTCAAATTTCAGATAAGGAGGACTCATTCATTTCCTTATATCCCAATCCTTCATCCGGAAAAATTTATTTAGATAATAATAGCAATGAAGCAATTGAATTAGAATTAATAAATAACCTTGGTCAGGTTGTGAAAATTACCAGCATTAATGGTTCAGTAAAAAAACTAGAAATTGATATTACTGACTTAACAAATGGTATTTATTATTATAGAATTAATAAAGACAAAGGAAAAACAAAAGATAACAGCAAACAAAAAGTAGGTAAATTAGTTATTACAGGATTAAGATAGTTGGTAAATACACTATTCGGTAATGAACTGAAAGATGGTTGGTGATTTTCTAAAAAATAATTTGAAATATCTGCTCATCAGTCTGAAAAGGAAATGGGCTCTATTGGAAAACAACCTATCATTAATTTAATTGAAATCATTAAAACGAGAAAAGGTAGCCTAATAGCTACCTTTTTTATTTTGCTGTAAGGCAATATCTATAAGTGTTCCAGAGGTTTATAGGAACTATTTTGTTCATTCACACTTAAAACAATAAAAACCTTTGCATAAAATTTTTTTTGGCATCATCGTCGTCTCTATGGGTAAACCTCAAACAAACAATCAAACAAGAAACAACCAAACCTCAAACAAGAAACACCCAAACCTCAAACAAGAAACAATTTTCTCAATACAAAAATCCAAATAAATACAGCGGAATATTTTTGCCAAAACCAATATCGCTATCATCATTTACCACATAAGCATGTTTGGTTTTTTTTACTTGCTTGTCTTTTTTACTCTTGCCACCAATTTCAAAAGTGTATTTGCCATCTACCAAAAAATCCCCTTCTTTTGGTGTGCTCACATGATGCAATGTGCTTACTTGATTGAAAAAAAATGTTTCTCGTGTATTGCCAACATTCATTGCTGATGAAGCTATGCAAAATCCCAAATTGGTGTTGTGTAAATATACTTTATCCGGCTTGCTTAAAATGGCATCGCCTTTATCGTCGCTTCTTAACAAATTAACCAAACTGGCATCACTTAAGTGATTAAAATAATGCGTAACCATTGCGCGTGAAGTTTCAATTTGCGCGCTTAATTTAGCCACGTTGGGTTGAAACGGCGTTGATGTGGCAATCATGTAAAGCAGCTTTTTTAGCTTATTGATGTGCGATGCTTCAATGTGCTTACATGCAATTAAATCGGTTTCTAAAGTGAGATTAATCACATTCATTAAGCGGCTCGGGTAGAGTTTAGTGCTTTGCAAATAAAAGGGATAATAACCATGATTTATATAGTTCGTCCAATGCATTAATGGCCTTATTTTTTTGGTAATTTCAGAAGCAATTTCTGTGTGATTTTGTAACAAGTCAGTTAATGCATAAACAGGAAATTTCTCTTTTGTTTCAATTTCCAGAAACTCCCTGAACGACAATCCTTTTAAATGATAAAGTGCAACACGCCGGCTTAAATCAGCATTTCCTTTTAGTATTTCCAATATACTCGAGCTGGTAAAAACTACCTTTAAGCCGGGAATACTATCGTAAATGTTTTTTAATTCCTGACTCCAGTTTGCGTATTTATGAACTTCATCTAAAAACAAATGCTCGCCTCCGTTTCTGTAAAACTCGCTTGCAAATTCAAGTAAGGTATGCCCCGCAAAGTATAAATTATCCAAACTAACGTAAATGGCTTTTTTGCTTGTGCCATAATTTTTTTTGATGTATTTCAGCAAAATAGTTGTTTTTCCTACACCTCTGGCTCCTTTTAAGCCAATCAGTTGTTGATCCCATTCAATTTCTGTTTCCAGCGAACGCTCAAAACCTGTTTTTAGTTGGTTCAGCGCCACTTCGTGTGATTGAAAGAGTTGTGCGAAATTTATTTCAGCCATTTTTTTAAATATTTGAATTACAAATATATCATTTTTATATTAAATTGATATAAATAAATTACATATTTAATAAAAAGTGTAATTTTAAAATATCAAAAAATTAAAATATTTATGTAAATATTTGATTATAAATAATTTATATTAAAAAATAATCTTAATTTGTTTTTAATTGTGGCTATACTAAAATTTTAGTGGAGAAAAAAGAGATTTTACTAGTAAAAAAATTAACTGCATTCCTTTATCTGCTTACTTTATTTGACATATAATCTTCTACTTTTTTTACTTGATTAAAAAAAGTAGCAAAAAAAATCAAGAACA
>CAZTCG010000216.1:0-3862 GCA_964612005.1 uncultured Flavobacteriaceae bacterium
ATACAGGCATGGAATTTTTTACATTACTTTAAAAAATAATAAAAGCTATTTAATAGACACAAAACGTTTCTATAAAAATGAACATGATTTGTTTTCAGCTGATTTTAAAAGTTGGATAAAAAGCAACCAGATCTCTTCCGGTGAGGAATTAAAAAAACTAATAGATATAATTTAATTTTTTATCTTTTGTGAGTTTTCAGCATTAAGTATTCGTTCTGCGTGTCTTTTTCTCTGACGTCGTTTAAACGAGTAAAATAAACCGGAAATAAAAGTGAGGACTAAAAAATAAATAGCCTGACTTCTATCTTTCACAATTAACATATAAGCTGTTAAGCAAACAGATACAACTATAAAAAATAACCAGAGGTATTCATTTATTTTTAATATGGTTAACATTTTTTTTTCGTTCTCAATTGGGTTCATTTTATTTAGATTTATGAATGATTAAAAAATAAAAAAGCTGTCCTTTTGAGACAGCTTTTTTAGTGGTATTAGCTTATTATTTTTTTGCTTTTTTATCTTCTTTAGCAGCAGCTTGTTCAGCTTGAGCAACAGCACGTGTTGTATTAACTGAAACAACTGATACATTCTTCGCATTTAATAACTCAACACCTTCAATGTTAATTTCACCAACGGTAACTGATTTACCAATAGCTAATTTTTCAATATTGATATCAATTGTATCAGGCAATTTGTTAGCTAAACCTCTTGCTTTTAGCTTACGTAATTTAACAGTTAATTTACCACCTGCACGAACACCTTCAGCTGTTCCAATAGTTTTTACAGGGATATTCATTGTTACTGGTTTGCCATCAATAATTTCTAGAAAATCAGCGTGAATCAAACGATCAGTTAAACGATGATACTGCGCCTCTTGCAAGATAGTTTTGTATGATTTTCCATCTAATTCAACTTCAACCTGACAAACATCAGGAGTGTAAATGATGTTTTTAAGACTTTTTTCTTCAGCTGAGAAATGAATTTGTTCTTTTCCGCCATAAATAACACAAGGAACTTTACCTTGTTCACGCAATTGTTTTGCATCTGCTCTTCCTACGTTCGCTCTTGACGAACCGCTCAATTTTACAGTTTTCATAATCTGTTTTTTTATGCTTCACAATGCCCCGCTACACATTGTTTTAGCTATTTATAATTATTGTTTTGCGAGTTATTTTTTACACTATAAAATGTGAACTGATAGATTCGTAACTATGTACGTTTCGAATTACTCTTGCAAATAAATCAGCCACAGTTAAAACTTTTATTTTACTACTTTCTCTCTTTAATGGAATAGTATCAGTTACAATCAACTCCGTCAATTTTGAAGCTTCAATATTGTCATAAGCTTTACCCGACAACAAACCGTGAGTGCAAATAGCTCTCACACTCAAAGCCCCTCTTTCCATCATCATATCAGCTGCCTTGCATAAAGTTCCACCTGTATCAACTAAATCATCAACTAAAATGATATTGCGACCTTCAATTTCACCAATTGCAGTTATATTGTCTACAATATTTGCCTTTGAACGTTGTTTATAACAGATAACTATGTCACTCTTTAAATACTTAGCGTATGCGTTTGCTCTTTTACTTCCTCCCATATCCGGAGCAGCCATTGTTAAATTTTCAAGGTTTAAACTATTTATATAAGGCATGAAAATAGTTGAAGCATATAAGTGGTCAACAGGCACATTAAAGAAGCCCTGAATCTGATCAGCATGAAGATCCATTGTCATAACTCGGTTTGCACCTGCAACTGCTAACATATCTGCTACCAATTTTGACCCTATGGCAACTCGAGGTTGATCTTTTCTATCTTGTCTTGCGTAACCAAAATAAGGCAAAACTGCAATAATTTCTTTTGCAGATGCTCTTTTAGCTGCATCAATCATCAGTAAAAGTTCCATCAAATTTTCAGCAGGCGGATTGGTGCTTTGAATTAAAAATACAGATTGCCCACGAACACTTTCCTCAAAAGAAACCTGTAATTCACCATCACTAAAATGGATACAATTAACATTACCTAGGGTACCACCATATGATTTAGCAATTTTTTCTGCCAAAACTTGTGTAGAAGTTCCACCAAATAAGCGTACAGATGATTCCATTTATGATGAATTTTGGGCTGCAAATTTACTTCATTTATTAGTAATTCCAATGTTTTTTTTTGATTTTAATCAATAATTTAAAATAAATAGTATTTTTGCAGCTCGTTATTTTAAAATGCCCAGATGGCGGAATTGGTAGACGCGCTGGTCTCAAACACCAGTGGATTCACCTCCATGCCGGTTCGACCCCGGCTCTGGGTACTTTAAGTAAAAACCCTGATTAACATTTTTGTTATCAGGGTTTTTTAGTTTATTAAAGAAATTTGAACAAATAAATCTTTTGAATGTTATCTGTTTTTAATAAAATAAAATTTACACATTAAATACTAAAATGATTAAAAGTCATTTTAATCACTAATCTAATTTTAAAACTGCTTAATTAACGAGTAGTATTCTATACTCTTTTTAATTTTGAAAAAGGGAAGTGTTTCCATTAGCTCTTTCACTCTTTGTTCTTCTAAATCTTTAAAAATTAATACGGCTCCATTTTTCTCTTGTCTTAAAAATAAATTCTCTAAAATTCCTTCCGATTTCCATTTTGCTACAACCTCTTGTTCATGCTTAAGTATTTCCTGAAAATTACTTGGTAAGTTATCTGCATCAATGGTTAAAATTGCTTGTATTCTTTTCATTTGCTGTTGATTTTTTTAATTTATAATACAAACCTAGCTTCAATACTTTACTTTTGCAAGTAGTTACATTTTTGTATAGTAGTAACATGATTTAAAGCATTGAATATAATCAATAGGTTATGGTGAATAAAAAAATAAAGATTTCTCAAAAAACTTGCTCCTTAAAAGATGTTCTTGATATTATTGGCGGAAAATGGTCCATGCCCATAATTTATATTTTATCTAAAGGCAAATTGCGTTTTAAAGAATTAGAAAGAAGTATTGAAGGAATTAATACCAGAATGTTAGTTAAGGAATTAAAAAACATGGAATTAAATGGAATTATTACAAGAAATGTTTTTGCAACAGTTCCTCCAACTGTTGAATACTCTTTAACAGTAAAAGGAGAAAAATTGTTGCCAAGTATTATTTCATTGCACAATTGGGGGCAGGAATTTATTAATTAAATTATATCCAATTTAGTAGATTTAACTGTTTTAAATTTTATAATTCTTAAAATTTACTCGAATAAAAAATTTATTGTTGAATTAATAAATTGCCATTTATAATTTCATCTTTATCAATAATTAATTGATAGTAATAAACAGCTGTCTCTACTTTTGGAAGTTTTAATTTAATTACATTACTAGTAAAATCAAACTCGGAGGAGTTTAAATTGATTATTTCTCTACCTCTTAAATCAATAAGTTTAAAATTAAATTGTTTAACTACTTTATCTAATTCAATAACTAATAGATCACTAGCTGGATTAGGATAAACTTTAATAGTATTGAAATTTGAATTATTAATTCCAGTAAATTGATATGCAAATAATGTTGAATTTGTAGAGCAACCAAAATTATTGGTAATTTGAACTTGATAATTACCACTCACTGTACCTGGAACATAATAGGGGGTAGATATTGCTGTTGAATTTCCATTCAAGAACCATAAATATGAGTCTGCTGAAACATTTGTTCTTAATGTGTCATTAATAAGATTTATAATTGGTGTACTTGGCAGAGGATTTACAGAAAAAGTTACTAGAGCTGAGCATCCTGAGTTATTTACATATGTAATTGTTGCAGTACCAGCACCAACAGCGGTTACTAATCCACTGGATGATACTGTTGCTACATTTTG
>CAZTCG010000217.1:0-1991 GCA_964612005.1 uncultured Flavobacteriaceae bacterium
CTGCTGTAATTGATTTTTAAATTTCAAACTAACTTCATCTAATGCATCTAATTTTAAAAACAAGTCTGTACTCCATTTATCAGCAGTTGTATTTAATTTTGATTTATATAATTGAATAAATCCCGCTAGCTCTTTTCTAGAAAAAATTATTTCAGATAAATCAAATAAACCCATCAATATATTTCTTATAAAGTCTTGTTTTGATGAGTTAAAAACAACGTCGATAGCATTTTGATTTTTTTTGTTTGATAACGAAAACGAAACAATTTTCCTATCATTAAAAAGTGTTTCCGAATTGATTTTCGAACTCAATGTTAAGCCTTTTAAACTTCGGCATCTACTCAATGCAACATATACCTGACCGGCACTAAATGAATTTGCAGCATCTATGATTACTTTGTTAAAAGTTAAACCCTGACTTTTATGAATTGTAATAGCCCATGCCAAGCGCAATGGATATTGAGAAAATGTTCCTAGAATTTCTTCCTCTAGTACCTTTGTTTGATTATTTAATTTATAAGTGACGTTAGTCCATACTTCTTTTTCAACATCAATTTCAAAATTATCTTCTTCACTTTTTATTTTAATTTCTGAATCATTAACAAAAGTAACTACTCCTATTTTGCCGTTATAATAATTCTTTTCTGAATTATTTTTTAAAAACATAACCTTTGCACCCACTTTGAGTTGTAGATTTTCATCTGCAGGAAAATTTTTTTCGCTAAAAACACCTTCAACTTTACATTTAAAAGTATAAACACGTTGAGCTAAAATATTTAATTGTTTTATATTTATTTCATCGGCCTTTCGATTGTGAGTTGTAAGTGTTATACAATTTTGAACCAATTCGTTGTTAATAGAAGGTGAATAATGAGAATTAAGTTTTTCAAGATCAGTATTGTCTATATTATTATTTCTAACCTTGTTTAATAAATCAATAAAATCTTGCTCGTTTTGGCGATAAATTTTTTCTAATTCAATAAAAACAGCAGGATTTTTTTTAAAAACTAAACTGTCAAAAAAATACGGACTTTGATAAACATTATTTAAGAGTTTCCATTCCTCTTGATTAACAACAGGAGGTAACTGATGCATATCGCCAATATATAATAGCTGAACCCCTCCAAAAGGCAAATGCGTTTTTCGTCTTGTTGCACGCAGCACGAAATCTATCTGATCTAAAAGATCAGCTCTTACCATACTTATTTCATCAATAACGAGTAATTCTAATTTTCTAAATATAGAAAGACGTAAATTATTATACTTGTAATTTGCAAGAGATGATTTTGAAAAATCTGCATTGCCTTCTAAATTCAGCGTAGGTAAAAAAGGCGCAAAAGCAAATTGAAAAAAAGAATGAATTGTGCTCCCTCCTGAATTAATGGCCGCAACACCTGTTGGGGCAAGTACAGCCATTTGTTTAAAGGTGTTTTCTTTGATGTATTTTAATAAAGTTGTTTTTCCGGTTCCTGCTTTACCTGTTAAAAAAACAGATTGATTAGTTTGATTTATGAAATTTAAAACCTGCTCAAACTGTGAATTTATCTCTACATCACTCATGAAGTCTTTAATATTAATTATAGTTTAAATTAACTGTTCGCAGACTAACTATATAGCTTAAATTTATTTAAATATAATTTTAAAAGTTTACCTTGCATGCTAAATTTAGTAATAAAAAAATGACCGCTTACAAACTTTTTTTAGCCGGTAAATTTCAAACTTCAAAAAATTTACTTGATGTTACCAACAAATACAATGGCAAATTGGTTGCCAAAATATTTTTAGCAGATAAAAATATTTTGGAAAAAGCAATCATAGAAGCTGAAAAATCTAAAACACCATGTGCAAACTTATCTTCCTTAGAAAAATTTTCAGCCTTAGAATTTATATCCTCCGAACTTAATAAAAACAAAAAATATTTAGGGAAAATATTAAGCATTGAAAGTGGCAAACCAATTATATATGCCATCAACGAAATAGAAAGAGCTGCT
>CAZTCG010000217.1:2068-3844 GCA_964612005.1 uncultured Flavobacteriaceae bacterium
GAAGAATGTAAACGACTTCCAAAAGAATATATTAGTCTTGATTGGACAAAACCAGGGAATAATAAAGAAGGTATCATTAATTATTTTCCTATTGGAATTGTAGCGGGGATTTCTCCTTTTAATTTCCCTATGAATTTAGCTGCACATAAAATAGCACCTGCTATTGCCTCTGGCTGTCCTATTATTTTAAAACCTGCTTCTGCAACTCCTCTCTCAACCTTGGAACTTGCCAAAATAATTTCTAAAACAAATTTACCAAAAGGTATGGTTTCTATTTTACCAATGAACAGAGAAACCGGAAACTTATTAGTTACTGATGAGCGGATTAAATTATTAAGCTTTACCGGTTCGCCAACAATTGGTTGGAACCTTAAAAATAAAAGCGGCAAAAAGAAGGTCGTGCTAGAATTAGGTGGAAACGCAGGTGTTATTGTAACTAAAAACACAACTGTAAAACCAATTATTACTAAATGCATTTCTGGTGCATTTTCTTACAGCGGACAAATTTGTATTCATGCACAAAGATTTGTTGTTCACGAAAATAAATTTGACGAGTTTTTGCAATTAATGAGGGCTGAAACTAGAAAATTAATTTTTGGGAATCCTTTAAATATAAAAACAACAATATCAAACATGATTGATGTGGAGAATGCAATGCGTGTAGAAGGTTGGGTAAATGAAGCGATTAAACAAGGAGCAAAACTTATTATTGGAGGAAAAAGAAAAGGCGCATACTATGAACCAACTATTTTAAGCACTTTGATGAAATTGAAAATGCAATTAACATGATTAATGATTCAAAATTTGGTTTACAATGCGGTGTTTTTACTGATTCGGTAAAGGAATTAGATTATTGTTTTAAAAATATACATGTGGGTGGTCTAATACTTAATGATGTTCCAACTTTACGATTTGACAATATGCCCTATGGTGGAATTAAAGAAAGTGGCATAGGCAGAGAAGGTGTAAAATACGCCATACTAGACATGCTTGAACCGAAAATATTGGTAAAATAATTTTACTACCTCGTTATTTTTTTATGGAATTAAATTTCTTATAACCAATTAATTGGTCATAATAGGTTCCAATTTTTCTGTGGTAAATAAATATAGAATATTCGTTTTCTGTATCCCAATGATTTCCTTCAACAATTGTTTCATCACCACCTCTTTTATTATCGTTACTCAACACGTAAATATAGTTATAGTATCCTTGCTTTAAATACAATTTTAACTCGTATCCAAACCGCTTATAATTGTAACTCATTTTACTATATTTATTCATCCTCCAATCCGTCAATTTTCCCATAACATAAAAATCACCATTCACTTCAGGATTAAGATATGGTAAAAAAAACTCTACAAAAACGTAGTCGGCTTCCACATCTTGATTGCCCTTAAAATCATTATTCTTAATTAAAAAGTTTCCATTAAAATCGTTATAAAACAAATATGGTTTTGTTGTTCGTAATTCATCTTTATACAACACAATATTATTTTTTAAATTTTCATCTTTATAAATCTCTTTTACTTTTTCTGTATAAAATCTAACGCTCCTAGCATCAAAGTATCTGAATTCGTTTCCTCCGTTAAAAGTTGAAGCATCATCTAAAGAATAAGTAAGTGTATTTCCGCCCATAAAAGTTGGTTTAATATCTGTTACTGCATTATCCCAACGGTTGTTTTGTGTTATTACTACTTTTAAATCTTTGTATGGGTTTGTTAGGTCATATCCTGAGTTATTTATAGAAAAATCAATATGTTGTTTATTGTATTG
>CAZTCG010000218.1:0-3841 GCA_964612005.1 uncultured Flavobacteriaceae bacterium
AAAAATAAATACTCGGCAATGTAATCCTGTTTTGGAAAATTGGAAATACTTACACCATAATTTGCAATCGGATATTCTGTATTAATTACAGGAGTTGCAAAAACAAAATAAGAACGTTCATTTTGTTTCTTTACTGAGCACTTAAATTTATGCTTTTCACTATGAGAAGTAAAAAATAATAAGCGTTGATGCGAATCGCTTCCATCCAACAATTTTTTTGCATCAAAACGAGAATTCCAATAAAATAATGAGCTGAAAATTGTTCCTTTTTTTATTTCAGGATTTGCTTTTAAATAATTACTTCCGAACTCCAATATTTCATTTTTATCATTTATCAATAAAAAATAAGGAGTTGAAAAATTCATGCAATCAATTAAATGCTGCATTGCATCACCTAACTGTTTATTTTTTTTCTTAATATTTAATAGTGCAATTACTTTTTTAGAAAGTATTTTGAGTGCTTTAATCTGTTGTTCTGTAAGTTCTCTTGGCTTTGTGTCTATGGCGCAAATGGTACCTAGTGCATATCCACTTTCATCAACCAAGGGCACACCTGCATAAAATACAATATCGGGGTTGCCTGTTACCAGTGGGTTATCGTAAAAACGCTCATCTTTTCGGGCATCAGGTACAACCATTACATCATTAGGATTTAAAATGGCATGCCCGCAAAATGAAACTTCCCTGCTTGTTTCACTTGCATTTAATCCAACTTTTGATTTAAACCATTGACGATTTTCATCTACTAAGCTAATTACACATATAGGAGTTTGACAAATCTCAGATGCTACTGTTGTTATATCATCGTATTCCTGATCGTCAATAGAATCAAGGATTTCATAACTTTTTAAGGCAAGCAGTCGATCGTGTTCATTATCCGGGAATGCAGGTGCTTTCATTTTATTTCCACTCTATTTTAAAAACATCGCACTCCTGATTTTGTGCCTTGTGTTCAATTTGATTGATAGTATAATTTTCCAATTCAAAACGTTTCCCCAATCCTCTTAATAAACCAACAACCATTGGTGCCATTCCTTCACGATGCGATCTGTATTCCAATTCAATTGAATTGGATGTTTCATTACGTGTAGAAAATTGCGGGGCAACCAAATGAGGCATAATGTTGTTTAGTCGATTATGTAGCATATCCAGGTTATTCAAAAAATCAGGGAGGTTATCTCCTGCCAACTCCATCATATCACCATATCCTTCATTAACAGTATACAAAATCCAATATTCACCAAAAGTTTCCATAACTATTGAGGCATCAGCTCCCAATATGCGAGAAGCATTTTTTACTAATGTATAGGTTAATGCATCCGGATACGATTGCAGACCGATAAAAAAATCATCTTCAAATCCGGATAATTTTTTTATTTCCTGCCATTTGTCTTCGCCAAATTTTTCGCAAACCAAATCCTGAATAGCTTTATTTACTAGTCCGTACATATTTTATTTTTTTATGATTGATTTTAACTGTGCGTTTGCCGGACAAATACCAATAAAAAGCATGTCATCCGTTTGTTCTATATTTCCTTGCCATTTGCGTAAGAAAATATCCAATTCTATTTGTTTGCGGTGAGACGGTAATTCTTTAACTGAATCCAGAAATTCTAACAATCTTTTTTTCATTAATTTTTTTCCTTCCGGACCACCAAACTGATCGGTTATTCCATCCGAGAAAAAATAGAAATAATCGTCTTTCTCAAATTTAATTTCTTCAAACGGAATGCTTTCAACATCTTCAATTGGGGTTCCCAAACTATTACCTTTTAAACTAACGTAATGATGTGTTTTGGTTACTGAGTTATAATGAATAAATGGACGTTTAATGCCTGAAATTTGAATGGTTTTTTGTTCGGGCAATACGCGGAATAACATTAAATCCAAGCTATCCGAAATTTTCGTTTCCTTGTTGTGGCTTGAAAAATTACGGATAATGTTATTATTTAAATAATTGATGATGGTTTTTAATTCCTTGTGTTTTCGCGCATTATTGCTCAACATTTCATGACTTAATACCGATAATAATGCAGCCGGAACACCGTGTCCGGTGCAATCGCCAACACCACCAACAATATCGCCATTTTTACGGCGTTTCATTAAGCTTAAAAAATCACCACTGATAACATGTTTTGGGCGATTGATGAAAATGCTGTTTTTAAACGTAGCGTTAATTTCTTTCTGCTGGGGGAAGATTGCTTTTTGAATACGTTCTGCGTAAATGATAGAATCGTTAAGATCGTTTAAAGAATCAATTATATTCTCGAGTTCATCCGGAGCAACAGGTTTTGAAAGAAACCCTTTCATGTTGGTGTTGATTGCTCTTCGGAAATTTGATTCTTCGGTATTGCCTGATACATATACAACTGGAGTTGGAGACATCTCCTGGATCTTTGCCATGGTTTCAATTCCATCTAGACTGTCTTCCAAACGAATATCCATCATGATTAAATCAGCTGAATTTTCCTTAAAAAACTCAATGGCTTCTTTTCCGCTAACAAATGCGCCAACTACTTCGTGTCCTAAATTTTCAACGTAATGTCGGTGCAATTCCTGTATGATATAATCATCCTCTACAATTACAATTCTTTTCTTCATTTTTTATGTAGTAAATTCTAATTCAAAATTAAAATGTTTGCTTTCTGGAAATGATCCTTTACCTTTTAATTGTTTGATAAAGTTATCAATTAGGCGAAAACCAAATCCTCCGTTTTTAAAGTTTTTCATATTTTCAGGCAAACCGTTTCCTGAGTCGGTGTAATTCATTACATATCCGTCTTTATGTTTGTTGATACTTACACCAATTGTTACCTGATTATTAATAATCGCATACTTACAACTGTTAGAAATTAATTCACTTAACAATAACCCAAATGAAATGGATTTTGAAAGCGATAAGGTTTCATTTTTATTAACCAGCACCTCAAAATGGATTTGCTTGGTATTATTACTATCAAACAAACGTTTGTAATGATTACCTAATTCATTGATATAATCGTATAAATTAATTGCAGAAAAATTTCCGCTTTGATATAATTTTTGATGAACCAACGCAATACTTTTAATGCGCATTTGGATATCGGTTAAATTATCATTCATTAAAGGATCGGCAACTCTGCTTTTTTTCAATTCAATGATGCCATCTATAATTGCCAAATTGTTTTTAACACGATGATGAACTTCACCAATCAAAACGTCATTCTCTTTTAGTTTTAATTCCAGTTGTTCAATAAGTTTTTTCTCATCGGTAATATCAATAATGAATGCAATAACTTTTACTTCGTTTGCCGAAATTTTTATGGTAGAGAAACGGAGTGAATAAACCTTTTCAATTTCTGTTCCTGGTAAAATATATTTCCAGTCAATGGTTTCGAGAAAGTTATCTATATTACATAAATTCTCAACGGTAATTTTATTTTTAAAATCACTTTCTAAAAAGTGAAACACATCATTGAATTCATTTTGTCCTTGAGAAAGTTGCACTAATTTTTCTGCAAACTCATTGGAATATTCCTTAATAAAATGTTTTTTATCAGCATCAGCTTTAAACAAAATAAAACCACCACGTGTGTTGTTAATAATGGATAACAACAGTTTTTCCTTTTTTTCAATTTCCGCTGAGGCATTTTTAAAATCAGTTATATCAACAGAAAAACCAAATAATTTATAGCCACTGTCATCGTCGTTTTTAAGAGCTTTTTTACCACATAAAAAATGACGATTCTGCGACCCAAGTTGCACATCCATTTCAAACTTAATAATGCTATCCGGATTTTGTAGTGCTTCTGCATCCGTATCTTTTAATTGCAATGCACAAGTTGTTGGAAACAATTCTTTA
>CAZTCG010000219.1:0-3833 GCA_964612005.1 uncultured Flavobacteriaceae bacterium
TTAAAATCCTGTGACGGCAACGTTGTACGGGTTCAAGTCCCGTCTGGGGTACCAGCAAAATCAAGCCTTTCAGAGATGGAAGGCTTTTTTGTTGCTTTTTATTTTACTCGTCCATTAACCCAAAAATTATTTTTTGTGATAATTAAAATGCAAATACATTGCACAAGTATTTTCTAATTTTGAAAAATGAGGATGAATAAAATAATTTTCAAAAAAACAGCATGTACGTTTTTTTTATTGGCTTGTTTAATAAACACTGTTTATGGTCAAACCAGTTTTTATGAAAAACTTGCTGATTTTACATTAACATTAACCAAGCAAAAAGTGAAATACGATCCAACGTATTTTACATTAAAATATCCAAACGGAGATGTGCCTTCTGATAAAGGAGTTTGCACCGATGTGGTGATTAGGGCATACAGAAAGCTTGGAAT
Organism: uncultured Flavobacteriaceae bacterium; assembly: GCA_964612005.1. GTDB lineage: Bacteria > Bacteroidota > Bacteroidia > B-17B0 > Aurantibacillaceae > JADJDM01. Next base: position 435 of record CAZTCG010000219.1, read on the forward strand.
TGATCTTCAAAAAGAAGTGCATGAAGACATGCATAATAATTTTAAAATATATCCACAGCGTTGGGGAATGCCCGGACCGGATAAAAATATTGATCACCGGCGCGTACCAAATTTAATGACCTTTTTTACGCGATTTGGTACAGTTAAAAAAAATTCGCTTGATCCAAAAGATTACCAACCGGGAGATATTGTGTGCTGGAATTTGGAAGGTGGCTTAACGCATATTGGCGTGGTTGTAAAAAAGAAATCGCCCGACAAAAAAAGGAATTTAATTGTACATAATATTGGTGCCGGACAAGTATTGGAAGATTGTTTGTTCAGTTATAAAATTATTGGCCATTATAGGTATCAGAAATAGAATATGGAAAATAGTACAGCTTTAAAACTTACCACACAACGCGATGCAATAAAATATTTCATTGAAAAAATGGATATTGAAATGATAGATATGATACTCAGTAACAAAAATACTTATCAGGATTTACCCAAGGAAACATTCATTCAAAAACTTTCATCAGCATTCAATGAATTTAAAAAACACGGAGATGATTATTTAGAGGCACATTCCGGACAATGCAATAATTGTTTTACTGATAAAACCGGTTATGTTTTTATTGGCAATAACAGCAATAATTACATGAGCATTTTGTTTGATGATGTTGCAGGTGAAATTAAAGATTTAGCTGAATGCAGTGATTTTAAAATCAATAATCCGCATCTTAAATTAAATGAAAGGGTTTATATTGATGAGTTGAGTTTTTAGGGACGATGCTTTATAAACATAAGTTGTTTGTTTTAAATAAATTTATCTCGAATTATTCAAACATTACATGTAATTTATTTTTTCATGCCAATTACCCTTTCTATTTCATTTCTGGTATCGTTACTTACTTTACATTGTTTGGCAAAAGTTTTCCAGTTATAAACTACCTCTTGAACATGGTCGATAATTTTGCTTGCATTCTTTATTTTAAAGTAATTGGCTAATTCCATTAAATGGTGTTTGTTTGGATTCATACTTTCACCACTTATCATAGTGCTGTGCATGCCATGTCCGGAACTTGAAAAAGTCAAATCGTATGCGGGGGCAACTTTCCAAAACCCGTTTTCATCCATTAAAAAAGAGAAGTTTTTACTATGATCATCTCTGTTATGAGCAAATACATTGAATGCAGCTAATCTGAGAATTTTTTCGTAAGCACGAACATCTCTTTCAAGCCTGAATGCACAATTCATAATGTGGCCATAATCTAAATTACTTAACCTAAAATTATCATGCATCATGCCTGCTGCTGAGTGCATATGCAAGCGATAATTACCAATTCTATCAAAACGTTTTGTCCCAAAATATACTTTGCCCGATTTTCCTTTAAAAAGCATGCACTCACTCATTTCTATTCCTGCAGCTAAAGCCATTTTATGATAGGCATATTCTACATTTGCAATATCTGTTTTATCATAGGAAGAAGGAAATTTTATTAGCCAATGTTCGTAACCATTAGGCAACTCATTTTCATTAGTTATTAATTGTTGTGTTTTTGGGTTGTAACCAACTAATATTTTTGGACGAGCACCTCCCGAGGAACCTCCCATTAGATATAATTCATCTAGAATATCGATGGAAGTTCCTGAAATAATTTGTTGTGTGGCTTGAGCAATTTTATCTAATTCAAATTCAAATTGATTATGTATCCCATCATCTATTTCTGGTTTATATATTAATGCTCCCATTCCTTTGCTTCCAACCATAGCCAAACGGTCAAGTATTGTTATGCTATTAATATTTATTCCCTTTGCGGTTAAGGATCTATCTAATAATAGTTTTCCCCATCCATCAGGTAATGAATCGGCAAAAACACCAAATAATCCATCAAAAGGGATAGAATCAGCTTTATGTATTCCCGTGTTTAATTTTAATTTTATGGGAGAAATTTCTAATCCTTTACTTAAAAAGTCGGTATAATATTTAAAATAAATTTCTCTGCCATCACTTACTAGTTCACCTAGCTCAATAGGGTTTTTATTAAACAGAATAGAAACAATTATTTTTTTCACATGCTCCATTATTATTTTTTTGTCCTGTCGCTGAACAGTTTTTCAATGTTGTTCAAGTCATTATCCATTTTAAAAATTAATTCAAAGTCGCCAATACGATTAAGTAGTTGTGCTAGCTTTAGCAATGACTCTAAAGAGATTTGCCCCGTATTTTCAAAACGCTTAATGCTGCCTAATGAAACACCTGAACGTTTTGCTAACTCACTTTGCGATAACCTACATTGCTTCCGTAGAGCTTTATGTTTTTGAGCTAATTCTGTTAAAATATCATGGGGTGTTTTATCTGTTCCAAATCTTATCATATAGCTAATATATTATCTAAATATAGTTATAAATTTCAATTAAAGCTAATATATTATCTAAATTAAGTTTAAAATTTTAAGATTAAAATGGAAATAATCTCGGAATTTTTTTGAGTTCAATAAATTTTTACGGCTAATAAATTATCATAAAACAATCATCTAATTCTTCGGAATCTGCTTAACCTCCATTTGCTGAATTATGTTGTTTACTTCTTGTTCGGTACTGCGTAATTTGTTTTGGCAAAAGGTAATTAATTCTGAAGCACGTTTTACTTTTTCTGCCAGCACATCAACTGATACCGATTCGTTGGCAATTTCATCTGCAATTTTTTTTAGTTCAGCATATGCTGCCTCATAGCTTAGTTGGTCACTCATCTTTCTGTTTTTTTGATAGTACTTTTGTTTGTATTTCAAATTGATCCATGCTAATGGTTAATTCGCTTCCTGCATCAATGGAAGTAGCATCTTTTAAAATTTTTCCTTTCTGCGAAACAATGGCAAAACCTTTTTTCAAAATGTTTTCCGAACGCATTAGTTTTATTACTTCATTGTAGTGTCCCAAATATCCTTTTTTATTGGTAAAGTATTTTTCAGTAAATAATTTCAGATTACTGACTAATGTTCCTATTTCGTTTAATCGATTTGCAGTTGCTATTTTAGGTTTTGTAGATAATACATGAAGCAAGTTCAGGAGATTTGTTTTTTTAGTATAAAGTATTTGTTTGGTTTTATTTACAATTATCTGGTCAAACACCGCCATCTTATCTTTTTGTCCGTTCAGTAGTAATCCTGATTTATTGATGATGCTTAGGTTTGCCGTATTCACTTTCTGATTGGCACTTGAAATAAGTTGCTGAACCTTGATGATGATTCCCTTTTGAGCATTAATCAAAAGTTCATCGAATTTTCTGTTGTGAGAAATAATAAACTCCGCTGCCTTCGTTGGAGTTTTGGTGCTGGTATGTGTCATCATATCACAAATGCTAACATCTTTGTGATGCCCGATACCGGTAATGATAGGTATTGGAAAACGAGCAACTGC
>CAZTCG010000220.1:0-457 GCA_964612005.1 uncultured Flavobacteriaceae bacterium
AAGTTTTGATGTGGATAGTATGGATTCGAGAATTTCTTCGGGAACAGGTACACCTGTTCCAAATGGAATTACAGAAAAAGAAGCGGGCAACTTAATTTATTACATCATGCGAAGCAAAAAAATTGCTTGCTTTGAGATGGTTGAAATAAATCCAACTTTAGACAAAGAAAATTTAATGGCTGAAAACGCTTTTGAGATTTTGCAAAAAGCTACAAATCAGCTTAGTCACGATTTTTAATTAAATTAATTATTTAATAATGGAAGTTGGAATTATTATGGGAAGCGCATCAGATTTAAACATCATGAAAGATGCTGCCGATGTTCTAAAAAAATTAGGGGTTAATTACGAAATTACAATCGTGTCTGCTCACCGAACTCCTGAACGAATGTTCGATTATGCAAAAAATGCTTCAGCAAGAGGACTAAAAGTAATCATTGCCGGTGCAGGTGGTGCAGC
>CAZTCG010000220.1:469-3799 GCA_964612005.1 uncultured Flavobacteriaceae bacterium
TGCCTGTAAAATCAAGCAATTCGATTGATGGTTGGGACTCATTACTTTCAATTGTACAAATGCCCAATGGAGTTCCTGTTGCAACGGTGGCTGTTAATGCTGCACAAAATGCAGGTATTTTAGCTGCTCAAATGATTGCAACCGGAAATTCAGGATTGTTAACTAAAATGTCAGAATTTAAGGAAGAATTGAAGCAAAAAGTGATGAATTCACTTTCTGAAACAGAAAAATACAAATAAGTAAACTTTATTAAATGTCGAAAAGTAAACTTTATTGGATATGTCAGTTATCTGGCTGGCTAGTTTACGTTTTACTTAATCTTGTTTTTTTTATATTACAAAGTCCGTTTAAAGCAAACGAGATTTTAATATACCTTTTTTGGTTACCACTTGGAATTGGAATTACACATGGTTTTCGATTTGTGGTAGTTAAATCTAATTTAATGAAAGTAAAAATTTACTTTCAAATTCCATTAGTAATTTTAGGTTCATTTATTAACGCCGGCATTTTTTATTTTACCGAATTTTTATTGCAAAAAGCTCTAAAAATACAAGTAGAAGAAATTGGTGTTATTGATATGGTTGCAAATGTTATCAATTACGCGTTTGTTTTCTTTTTTTGGAGTTTAGCTTATTTTGCCTATCATTTTTTAATGAATTATACGCAGGCAGAAATGAAAACATTAAGGTGGGAAGCTGCAATGAAAGAGGCTGAATTGAATAAAATTAAGTCGCAATTAAACCCACATTTTATGTTTAACTCAATGAACAGTATTCGGGCTCTAATTGATGAAAATCCGCTAAAAGCAAAAGAAGCTGTTACTCAACTTTCCAATATTTTAAGGAACACTTTAATGATGGAAAAAAACAAACTTATATCTTACAAAGATGAAATTAAACTTGTGACAGATCATTTTCAAATTCCTCCACTACTCCTTCAAACTTTAGTAGAAAATGCCATTAAACATGGTATTTCAAAATTAGCTAAGGGTGGCGCAATTGATATTGTGTCAAAATCAGATGATCAATGTATGGAAATTATAATAACAAATGATGGAAAATATGAGGAAAATCAGATAACAGATAGCGGATTTGGTTTAAAAAACTCGAATGAACGTTTGAAATATCTTTTTGGTAATTCATCCTCAATTACAATTAAAAATGAAAATAATAGAGTAGTTACTTGCGTTATAATTCCAAAACATAATTTAATTTAGATACATGAAGGCACTTATAATTGACGATGAACGTTTAGCTCGCCAGGAATTAAAAAGCTTATTGGCTGAACATAAAGATATAGAAATAATTGGCGAATGTTCTAATGCTGATGATGCAAAAGAAAAAATAAATCAATTGAAACCGGATGTATTATTCCTGGATATACAAATGCCAGGAAAAACGGGTTTGGAATTAATTGAAGAAATTTCGGGTTTACCTGAAGTAATTTTTGTAACTGCTTACGATGAATTTGCATTGAGAGCCTTTGAAGTAAATGCATTAGATTATTTACTTAAACCTGTTTCAAAAGACAGGTTAAATGATGCATTGAAAAAATTATTTGCTAAAGAAGATAAAGATGGAAAAAAGGAAAATTCAGCTCCTTTTTTAGATGATGATATGGTTTTTGTAAAAGATGGCGAAAAATGCTGGTTTGTAAAGTTATCAAATATCCGACTTTTTGAAAGCGAAGGAAATTATGTTCGGGTATTATTTGATAATCATCGTCCTTTAATTTTACGTAGCTTAAATAATTTAGATACCCGACTAAATCCAAAAACCTTTTTCAGGGCAAGTAGAAAACATATTATCAATTTAAAATGGATTGAAAATATTGAAACTTGGTTTAATGGTGGTTTAATGGTTAAGCTAAAAGGTGGTGAACAAGTTGAAATAAGCAGAAGACAAGCGGTTAAATTAAAAGATATGATGAGCTTGTAAACTTTATCCGATAACATTGAAAAAAGTACTATTTACATATTTTTTATTTACTCAAGTAATTTATGCTCAAGTTGGAGGGCAAGGCATTTATTCGTTTTTAAAAGTACCCGTTCCTGCAAGAACAGCAGCCTTGGGAGGAAGTACAATTGGTTTAAAAGACGATGATATATCATTGGTTTTACAAAATCCCGCCTCATTAAATAAATCAATGAGTAATAAAATTCAAATGAGTTATATTAACTATGTAGCTGATATTAATTTTTACAATTTACAATACGTTAAATCTTTTGATAGTATTGGTCATTTTGGAATCTCACTTCAAAATATAAACTACGGTAAGTTTATTGAGAATGATGAATACGGTATGCAACAAGGAACATTTACAGCAAATGACTATAATTTAGCAGTTTCTTATGGGAACAATTTAGATTCTAATTTAAGTTGGGGAATTACATTAAAAACTATTTATTCTAAATTTTATAATTACAGTTCAGTTGGAAATTCTGCGGATGCTGGTATAACCTATAAAAACAAAAAAAAGGAATTTGTAGTTGCTCTTGTAGTTTCAAATTATGGTTATCAATGGAAAAGCTATTCAGGAAACACAATAGAAAATATTATACCTGAAATTAATTTTGGTATATCAAAAAAATTGGCAAAGGCTCCAATTCGTTTTTTATTTAACTATGATAATATTAATAGATGGAATTTAACTTATTCTGATCCAAATACATCAACTGCTACTAAAGATCCTTTTACAGGAGAGGAAATTAAAACCAGTAAATTCAGAACTACAAGTGATAAATTATTTCGTCATTTTTTATTTGGTGCAGAATTAAGTCCTGGAAAAAATTTTCAATTACGCATCGGATATAATTATAGAAGAAGAAAAGAAATGCAATTGCCTGATAATGGCGGTTTGGTAGGAATAAGTTTGGGATTTGGTTTAAAAATAAAGAAAATAAACGTAAATTATGCTTTCACAAAATACCATGCAGCAGGTAATTCTAGTCACATAAGTATATCAACAAACCTTTCTTCTTTTTAAATTTAGTAAATTATTAAATCATAAGGCATTCTTGCCTGCACACCTTTTAGGTTGATAATTGTTTTTAAACTCTTAAGGTATTTATATGAATCGCCAAGTTGATTTTTAATCACTTTGGCTTCAGTTTCTTTTTCAATATCATTAAATAATTCTTCTATTGGATTTTTAACTTTTGGAAGCTGTAAAATGGTATAATCTGAAGTATTAGATTTTTTTGCTGCAAATTCAATCGCTTTATCTAAACCTCCAAGTTCATCAACTAATTTTATTTTTAAAGCATCAGAACCACTCCACACTCTTCCCTGCCCTATGCTATCTACATCCGATTGTTTCATTTTTCTGCCT
>CAZTCG010000221.1:0-3739 GCA_964612005.1 uncultured Flavobacteriaceae bacterium
AAATCATCTTTTGTTGGATAGTCTGGCCAAATTTCTTCAATGGTTTCATATGCTTCACCCTCATCTTCAATTTCCTGAAGATTTTCAATTACCTCCATTGGAGCACCGGATCTTAATGCAAAATCAATCAATTCATCTTTCGTTGCCGGCCAAGGGGCATCCTCCAACCACGATGCTAATTCTAATGTCCAATACATAAAAAAAACTATAATTTAAATTAAAACTCAACTATTTACTTGGCTGCAAAAAAATAAAAAAAAACGAGACGAAACAGAAAAAGTGATAAAAATTAAATAATTAATTATCAGCAAGTTAATGTATTTTTTCAAAAAAATTTTAAAAACTTTAAAAAATTGCTACTCATCTGTATTCCGTTCTTCTATTTTGAATGATAGTTTAAAAGATAATATTCATTAACAACAAATTAATTTATTATTACTTAGAAGAAATTTTTTTGATAAAAAAAATTACTGAATATTTAAAATTTTTGAGGTAAAACAGAATACAATTAATGTTTTAAAAATCAGTATAATGTTTATTAAAAATATGTTCTATTCTTAAAAGTTAAAGGAAAAATCAAATTAAAATTGCCTTATCACTATTAACTAAATCCACTTATTGTAATTATTAAACTAAAATATATAAATTGAGTAACCCTATTTGTTTTTTAATTTTATAAATAATTTCTTTTAAAATTAAACTTAAAAGGTATTAGTTATTCAACCGTAACACTTTTGGCTAAATTTCTAGGTTGATCTACATTACAACCACGAAGTACTGCAATATGATATGATAATAATTGTAAAGGAATAACAGAAACTAATGGAACCAATGATTCGTCAGTTTCAGGTATTTCAATACAATAGTCAGCCATTTTACGTACTTCTTTATCGCCATTAGTAACAACAGCTATGATTTTACCTTTTCTGGCTTTAACTTCTTGAATGTTACTTACCACCTTTTCATAATTTGCACCTTTTGTGGCTATTACAAAAACGGGCATATTTTCGTCAATAAGTGCAATTGGTCCATGTTTCATTTCTGCAGCAGGATAGCCTTCAGCATGTATGTAAGAAATTTCTTTTAATTTCAATGCACCTTCCAAAGCCACTGGGAATGTATATCCTCTACCTAAGTAAAGTGCATTTTCGGCATTTTTATATTTTTCAGAAACCTCTTTAATTAATTCATTTTGTTTTAAAACATCCTCAATTTTTGTGGGAATAGATTCTAATTCATAAAGTAATTGTCTGAATTTCCCTTGCGGAATAGTTCCTTTTTCTTGAGCTACTTGAAGAGCCATTAAAGTTAACACTACTACCTGAGCAGTAAATGCTTTTGTTGAAGCAACGCCAATTTCAGGACCGGCATGCGTGTACGAACCTGCGTGTGATGCACGAGGTATGGATGAACCAACCACATTACAAACCCCAATTATAGTTGCTCCTTTAGATTTTGCCAATTCAATAGCTGCTAATGTATCTGCAGTTTCACCTGATTGTGAAATAGCAATAACAATATCATCCTGATAAATAATTGGATTTCTGTATCTGAATTCAGAGGCATATTCAACTTCAACAGGAATACGTGTATATTCTTCAAATAAATACTCAGCGACTAAACCTGCATGCCAGGATGTTCCGCAGGCAACAATAATAATTCGCTTGGCATTTTTAAATTTTGGCAAATGATCTACAATTCCACCCAACTGAACAGTACCATGCTTTGAATTTAATCTTCCGCGCATACTATCTAAAACAGATTTTGGCTGTTCATAGATTTCTTTCAGCATAAAATGTTCGTAACCACCTTTTTCAATCGCTTCCAGCTCCAATTCAAGTTCCTGAACATAAAGTGGAATTTCCTTGTCTTTAATCGTACGAATTTTTACTTCTTCATTTCTTCTGATGATTGCAACTTGCTCATCATTCAAATAAACAACATTTTTGGTATATTCAACTATTGGAGAAGCATCAGAAGCAATAAAAAACTCATCATCACCGATACCGATTACCATCGGACTTCCTTTTTTTGCAGCAACCAACGTATCGGGATCATTTTTATCCATTACAACTATTGCATAAGCACCAATAACTTGATTTAATGCAGCTGTAACTGCATGTCCGGTTTTTAAATTTTCACTCTTTTTTATTTCCTCAATGAGATGTATTAAAACTTCAGTATCTGTTTGTGAAACAAAATGATGACCACGTTTTTTTAACCCTTCTTTAATTGATGCGTAATTCTCAATAATTCCATTATGAATAATTACCAAATCGCCACTTTCGGCATAATGAGGGTGAGAATTAACATCATTTGGTTCACCATGAGTTGCCCAACGAGTATGGCCAATTCCAATAGATCCGCTAATATCTTTACCGAAAGAAAATTCTTCTAGATCAGAAACCTTACCTTTTTTCTTATATACATTCAAGTCACCAGTTTTAGATATCATAGCAACACCGGCACTATCATAACCTCTGTATTCTAATCGGTGTAAGCCTTTAACTAAAACCGGATAAGCTTCGCGATTTCCTAAATATGCAACAATTCCACACATAGTTTAATTACTTTGTTCAAACAATAAAGGTAATAAAAAAGAGGTTAAAATCAATTATGGTTCAAATACCTCTACTTTTGCCGATCTAACAATTAAATCAGTAAATTTTCCCTCAAAACGTGTAGCACGAACCATATGATTGTCTATCCAATGATAATTTCCACCACGAGGTTTTCCAAATAAAATTCCATGGTATTTAAATTCATGTTTTGCTAACCACTCCTCAGTTACTTTTCTATGTTCTTCGGTTCTGGAAGTAAAAAATGTAATGATATGGCCTTCATCGAACCATTTGTTTAGTGTTTTTAATGCGTCAGGATAAACTGCTGCATCAACCATTCTGTGAGGTTCCTCATTTGGAATATCATCACAGATTGTTCCGTCGATATCGATTAAATAATTTTTAACATTAGAAGGCAAAACCGGTGAAAGTTTTTTACCATCTTTTTCAATTTCGTTAAGTTGTTGTTCAATCATAATAATTTGAAATGATAAGTTGAATACTAGGATTTAGTTTAATTAAATAATAGATGCAAATTTAGTAATAGATTATTTTAAGAAATAGATTTAATATGATTTTATTATTAATTTAATTAACAAGTTTTTTTAAACAATCCTGAATTAAATCATATTCAAACCCACGAGAAAGAGCGAATTTGACTAATTTTATTTTTTTCAATAAACTGTTTTTCTCTCTAATTGTGGATTCTTTTTTTGATAAAATAGTTTCTAAAACATTTATATATTCATCTTCATCAATTTCTTTCATTGCTTTTTTTATACAATACTCTGATAACTGAAATTGTTTTAGACCCTTTAAAATTTTTATTCTCCCCCAATGTTTAATCCTAAACTTACCTCTTGCATATGCACATGCAAAACGTTCTTCATTGATAAAATTAGAACTTATCAGTTCGGCAATAATAAATTCAATTTCTGTATCGTTTAAAAAAAATGATTTTAATTTTAATCTTGCTTCAACGTATGATCTTTCCTGATAGGCACACCAGGATTCCATTTTAGCTTTAATTTGAATTATAGATAAGGGATTGTTTGTCACTTTAACTTTTCGTTATTTTGATGACGATTTAAATCACGACCAGTTTTTTTATCCAGATTTTTATGAAATGCTTCAGTTAGGTTAACACCTGTTTGATTGGCTAGGCAAATTAAAACCCA
>CAZTCG010000222.1:0-3711 GCA_964612005.1 uncultured Flavobacteriaceae bacterium
TACTTGGCAACTAAAAATCAATAAAAAAACTAGTTTTAAAACTAGTTTCTAAAAGCATGTTCATTTAACTCTTTTAAAGGCAATTGACAAGATTGATTTTCACAAATATATGCTAACGAATTTACTGTATCAAACCTTGATATTAATAGAGGAAGTGTAGAAGGTTGAAAGGCTCTTGCCAATATAGAATTAGGAAGGTAATGTTGTTGCAAATCGGAATAAAGTTGTCCATGGTTTTTTCCCGTTAAAACTATTTCTTTAAAAGGATAAGTTACCTCTAAAAGCAAAATTGCCCAGTTACTGTAACCAGACCCATAATGAGAAATTTCTTCAACCATACCCGATAGCATTCGCCTTGCCATTTCTTCATATTCTGGAATGTGAAAATGTTTATGTAAACGAAATAAATTCCTAGCCATTTGTGAGTTGGATGCAGGTATAACATTATCTGATAATTCTGTTTTTCTTACTACCAATTCGGGATCTTCATCAGATGAAAAATAAAAATATCCGCTTGACTGATCATGAAAATGGCTGATACTGAATTCTGTAAGTCTCCTAGCTTCATGCAGCCATTGTTCATTTCCAGATTGCTCGTAAAATAAAATATATGCTTCAATTAAAAAAGCATAATCTTCTAAAAAACCATTGATTTTTGCTATACCATTTTTGTAAGTATGAAAAAGCCCTTCTCCATTTTTAAAATTATTTTTTAAAATTTCTGCAAGATGTTGAGCATCACCTTTAAGTTTTTCATCATCAAAAACTTTTAAAACAGTTGAAAAAGCACTCAACAAAAGGGCGTTCCAACTACACAATTGTTTATCATCTAAACCAGGTCTAACTCTTTTCTCTCTTGCTGTATTTAATTTATGCTTAGCAGTATTAATTTGCATTTCAATACTATTTTCAGGTATTTGTAATTGAAATGACAACTCTTTTAAACTTTTATTTTTAAGCAAAATATACTGATCATCTTCCCAATATCCATCATCATTAATAGCATAATATTGACTAAAAACTTGATATTCCTCTTCATTTAAAATTTCGAATAATTCTTCTTTTGTCCAGGTATAAAATTTACCTTCTACACCTTCGCTATCTGCATCTAGTGCAGAAAAATAGGCTTCGTTTATACTTTTTAGCTCGTTTTTAATAAATTCAAGACATTCAAAAACAATTGTTTTATAAAACTCATTTTTTGATTGCTGATAAGCCTCAGCATATAATGAAATTAATTGTGCATTATCGTAAAGCATCTTTTCAAAATGTGGCAATTTCCAAATCCCATCAACTGAGTACCTCGAAAATCCACCACCTAACTGATCATATATACCACCAAAAGCCATTTTATGCAAAGTTAAGTGGACATGTTTCATTAGCTCTTCATCATTTGAAAGGTGAGCAAAACGAAGCAAAAAAAGATAATTATTGGGTAATGGAAATTTTGGAGCTTTTTCCATACCACCATCCTGATTATCTAGTAGTTTTTTCCATCTGCTTACTGACTCAAAAAGAAAATCTTTACTTATTTCTTTTTTTTCTGAACCTGTATTAATGAGCTCAACTTTTAACATTCCATTTAACAATTCTCCTGCATATTCATCTACTTTATTCGGATTATTAGTTTTTAAAGTTATTAGATTAGATAATAATTGAAACCATTTTAGCCTTGGGAAATAAGTGCCTCCATATATTGGTCTTCCATCAGGCAAAACAAAGCAATTCAATGGCCACCCTCCTTGCCCTGTCATCAACTGAACTGCCGACATATACACCTGATCAATATCCGGTCTTTCCTCTCTATCAATTTTAATATTAATAAAATGTTCATTCATTAATTGTGCAACTTCTTCATTTTCAAAGGATTCTTTTTCCATTACATGACACCAATGACATGCTGAATAACCAATACTGATTAAAATAATTTTATTTTCTTTTTTGGCTCTATTAAATAATTCTGTATCCCAAGCATGCCAATTTACCGGATTGTAGGCATGCTGTAATAAGTATGGACTTGACTCATTTATTAATGAATTTGATGTATTATGTTTTATATTTTTAGCATCCATTAGTACTATTTTAATTGAAAACGATTCCAAATATACCTTGTGTGATATGGTTAAACTAAAATAATTTGAAAAAAATAAGTTTATTTAAAAAAAAATGTGCTAATTTGTGATTTACATTCAAGTAAACATGACAGAAACATTTGAAATTAAAATTACTCCAACTCAAAAATCAAGAGTTAGCGAGTACGATTTAGATAATGTAGTATTTGGAAGAATATTTGCCGATCATATGTTTATTGCAGATTATGAAAATGGCAAATGGGGAAACTGTAGAGTAATGCCTTTTCAGGATGTTCCCATGAGTTACGCACTTTCTGCTCTGCACTATGGCCAGGCAATTTTTGAAGGCATGAAAGCATTTAAGGCTGATGATGGATCAGTTTCTATGTTTAGGCCGCTAGAAAATCACAAACGATTAAATAAATCTGCTGTAAGGATGGCAATGCCAGAAGTTCCTGAAGAGATTTTCATGAATGGACTTGTAGAGATTTTAAAATTAGATAAAGAGTGGGTTCCCGCAGGAGAGTATGGTTCATTATACATACGCCCATTCATTATTTCTGCAGATGAGGCTGTAGGAGTTAGACCATCGGACACATATAAGTTTATTATTTTTTGTTGTCCGGCAGGTAAATATTATTCAGAACCGGTAAGAGTTTTAATTGAAAGTAATTACTTCAGAGCTGTAAATGGCGGAGTTGGCTTTGTTAAAGCTGCCGGAAATTATGGAAGATCAATGTATCCAACGCGTTTAGCTCAGGAAAAAGGATTTCATCAGGTAATTTGGACCGATGCAATTACGCATCAATATGTAGAAGAATCTGGAACTATGAACCTGATGTTTGTTATTGGCAATAAATTAATTACTCCTGCGCTAAGTGATACTATTTTAGCAGGAATTACCAGAGACTCCGTCATTCGTGTGGCTAAAGATTGGGGCTATGAAGTGGATGAAAGAAGAATTTCAATAATTGAAATTTTAGAAGCACATGAAAATGGATCTTTAAAAGAAGTTTTTGGAACAGGAACTGCAGCAACAATTGCTCATATAAAAGTAATTGGATACAAGGATAAAATTTATGAATTGCCTGAAATTGCTGATCGTAAATTTGCACCTAAAGTAGATGAATATTTAAGGAATTTAAGAAAAAGAAGAGAAAACGATTTACATAATTGGATGTATAAAATCGTGTAAAGCAAAACAATTTTTATATTAAAAAAGCTGTCTAAAATTCAGGCAGCTTTTTTTTTACAATAAAGTTACATTAAATTTAAAACAGTAATTTCTGGCCAAATTCCAAGTCTGCCAGGATAGCCCAGAAAACCCAAACCCCTGTTTACATATAAATACTGATTATCTTTTTGGTATAAACCTGCCCAATGAGGGTAAATATATTTTGATGGACTCCATTTAATTCCGGTTATTTCAATTCCAAATTGAAAGCCATGCGTGTGACCGCTAAGTGTTAAATCAATATCCTTAAATTTTTTAATGACTTCTTTATCCCAGTGAGATGGGTCGTGAGATAAAAGGATTTTGAATGCATGATTCTCAGATCCTTTATACGTTTTTTCAAGATTACCATATTTAGCAAAACCACGTGCTCCCCAATTTTGAACACCTAAAAGAGCTATTTTA
>CAZTCG010000223.1:0-3622 GCA_964612005.1 uncultured Flavobacteriaceae bacterium
GATACTTCAGAAGAAAATTACAACAATATCATTACAACCCGCAATTACGAAGATCGTTTAAATACTATTAACAATGCAAGAAAAGCTGGTTTAACAGTTTGTTCTGGTGGTATAATTGGCATGGGTGAATCAGTTAAAGATAGAATTGGCATGCTTTACACACTTAGTTTACTTCGTCCAGTTCCAGAATCTATTCCAATAAATGCATTAGTAGCTGTAGAAGGTACTCCATTAGAGGAGCAACCACAGGTTCCTATTTGGGATATGATTCGTATGATTGCTACTACACGAATTGTAATTCCTACAACTGCTGTTCGTCTTTCTGCTGGTCGTTTAACTATGAGTATGGAAGGTCAGGCACTTTGTTTTTTAGCAGGGGCAAATTCTATTTTTGCTGGAGATAAATTATTAACTACACCAAATCCTGAATTTAATCAAGATATGGAAATGTTTTCAATACTTGGTTTAACTCCAAAAGCAGCATTTAGTGATAAACATCATCACCAAAGTCAAGAAGTAACACATTAATTAGTAATGAAAAATAATTATTCCGAATTTCCGGAAAATTTACATCTTTCATTATTAAAACGTAAGGATCAGAACTTGTTCCGCGAGTTAGTTAACTCTGAGGATTTAATCGACTTTTGTTCTAACGATTATTTAGGATTTAATAAATCTCAAAAACTTAAAAATCTCACTGAAAATAAATTAGTTCTCTACGGAAATAAAAATGGCTCGGGCGGTTCAAGATTATTATCAGGAAATCAAAAATCAATTGTTCAATTAGAGTATAAAATAGCTGAATTTCATCATGCACAATCTGGGTTAATTTACAACTCCGGTTACGATGCAAATGTAGGGTTACTTTCGGCTATAGGTAAAAAAGACGTTGTTTTTTTGTACGATGAATTAATCCATGCTTCACTGCATGATGGTATTCGACTTTCTAGTGCAAAATATTACAAATTTAAACACAACAACCTAACAGATTTAGAGCGATTATTAATTTCTTTTTCTTCAACAACTATTGTTTATGTAATTGTAGAATCTGTTTATTCTATGGATGGAGATGTAGCACCACTACAACAGATTGTTGAATTAAAAAATCAATTTCCTTTTTATTTAATTGTTGATGAAGCGCATGCTACAGGTGTATTTGGAATTAAGGGAAGAGGTTACTGCAATGAATTAAAAATAGAAAAAGAATGTTTTGCCCGCATACATACCTTTGGTAAAGCATTGGGAGTTCATGGTGCAATTGTTTTAGGCAGTAATATGTTGCGTGATTTTTTAATAAATTTCTCCCGTTCGTTTATTTACACAACTGCATTATCGCCTCATGCTTATTCTGCAATTGATGCTTCGTTTGATCTTCTCTATGAAACAAATGAGGTAGAAAAACTCATAAAAATTATTCAGTATTTCAATTTAAAAGCCCAACATTTAGTTGATATGAATTGTACAACAAGTGCCATTCAAACATATCGGCTAAAGGGTAACGAAAAAGTGATGCAAAAAAGCGCACTATTTATAAAAAATGGATTTGATATCAGAGCAATTAAAAGTCCAACTGTAAAAGAGGGAAGCGAACGATTACGAATTTGTTTGCATAGCTATAATTCCGAAATAGAAATAGATGCCATGCTTGCAATCTTAAATTTAAATGATTGATTTTATTTTTAAGAAAGTTAATTGTGGTATTTTTGAGTGTTTTATTATTATTGAAAATTTCTAATTTTAGTTATTTTCAAACAAAAATTAATTTAGTTAAATGATCAATTTCATAAAGAGAAACATTCCAAATTCCATAACATGTGGCAATTTATTTTGTGGGTGTTTAGCAATTGTTTTTGCATTTAAAGGGAATCTCATTTTATCCTCTTATTTAGTAGGTTTAGCAGCTGTTCTTGATTTTTTTGATGGATTCGCAGCACGCATGTTGAAAGTTTCTTCTCAAATGGGAAAAGATTTGGATAGTTTGGCAGATATGGTAACGTTTGGAGTTGTTCCGGGCATTATGATGTATCAATTAATTAAAATGTCAATTGGTTTTACTGCAGATGTTCATATTAATTCATTTGCAGGTAATTTAGAACTTATTTCATATCGACCTGATTCTTATCATTATTATTTGCCTTATGTTGCATTTATTATTCCTGTTTTTTCTGCCATTAGATTGGCAAAATTTAATAACGATACGCGCCAGTCCGATCAGTTTATTGGTTTACCAACTCCTGCCAATGCTATTTTTATATCATCACTTGTTTTATTAAACAATAAATTTATATATCATGTATATGATAATTTTCAGTTTTCATTGAGCTTTAAGCATGTAGGAGGTATGCAGGATGTTGAATCTTTTTTCAGTAATTGGTTATTCCACCCAGGTATTTTAATTGTAATTACATTATTGTTTTCATTTTTATTAGTTGCAGAATTACCATTATTCTCACTTAAGTTTAAACAATTGGGTTGGAAAGGAAATGAAATAAGGTATCTTTTCTTAACAGCCTGTATTATTTTTCTGGTTGCATTTAATTTTGCGGGTATTAGTTTAAGTATCTTATTTTATATTTTGCTTTCTTTGTTTCAGACTGTTATTAAAAATAATTTTCCTGAAAAAAGTTAAGTATTTATTTTATGTATCTCTAAAATTAATTAATAATCATTTCTTATTTATATATCTTTCATAATGGGCTCAATCCAATATTATAGTTTAATTGATTTAATGATTTTAAACTAAAACTATTTAACTTTATAATTTCATCTCAACTAATTTATAATTACAATTGAAAACTCACAATTAATACTTTATAAAAACACGTAACAATTATTTTTACAAAATGAATGATTTACAAATTTTGATAGAAAATGCTTGGAATAATAGAAATTTATTAAGCGAAAAAGATACACAAAATACAATCCATCATATTATTGAAGAAATTGATAAAGGAAGATTACGTATTGCCGAACCAGATAATAATGGCGCATGGAAGGTTAACGAATGGCTAAAAAAAGCAGTGATTTTATATTTCCCGATACAGCAAATGAATACGATGGAGTTGCCTCCTTTTGAGTTTCATGATAAAATGAAATTAAAAACTAATTATGAAAAATTAGGAGTTCGTGTTGTTCCGGGTGCTATTGCAAGGTATGGAGCCTATATTGCAAGTGGTGTAATTATGATGCCTGGTTTTGTAAACATTGGAGCTTATGTAGATTCTGGAACAATGGTAGATACCTGGGCAACTGTAGGTAGTTGCGCTCAAATTGGTAAAAATGTTCATTTAAGTGGCGGTGTTGGAATAGGAGGGGTGTTGGAGCCAGTTCAATCTGCTCCTGTAATAATTGAAGATAATTGCTTTATTGGTTCAAGAAGTATAGTTGTTGAGGGTGTTCATGTAGAGAAAGAGGCCGTATTAGGAGCCAACGTGGTGTTAACAAAATCAACTAAAATAATTGATGTTACTGGAAAAGAACCGATAGAATATAAAGGAAGAGTGCCTTCACGCAGTGTTGTAATTCCAGGATCATACAATAAGGAATTTAATGCTGGTACTTACCAGGTTCCATGTGCATTAATAATTGGTAAAAGAAAAGAAAGTACCGATCTTAAAACATC
>CAZTCG010000224.1:0-3616 GCA_964612005.1 uncultured Flavobacteriaceae bacterium
CTTTTTTCTGGAACTCAAATTCTTTTTGTTTTTCAGTTTCAGTTAGGTAAGATTCTTTTACGAATTCGTTTCCATATAGAAAAACACCATCCTGAACTTCTTTCACAAACTTTCCTTGCAAATCAACCAATGGAACTAAATTTCCATCTTCGTTTTTTACAAGCATCAAAGGTATTCCTGCTTCCTTTGCAACACGCATGTCATCTGCTCCAAAAGTAGGCGCAATGTGCACAATCCCTGTACCATCACTTGTGGTAACAAAATCTCCGGGTATAACCCTGAACGCATCGCCGCCAGGTTGAACAAATGGAAGTAGTTGCTCGTAACGAACACCAACTAATTGTTCGCCTTTTAATTCATTAATAATTTGATAAGGAACAATTTTATCTCCTGCTTTAAAATTCCATTCTGCATTTTCACCCTTAACATTGAAATAAGCTGCTAAACGTTCTTTTGCAAGAATTACCGTGATTTCTTTTGCATCATATTGGTTAAATGTTTTTACGACTGCATAATCAATATTTTTTCCAACTGCAAGAGCCGTATTAGAAGGCAATGTCCATGGCGTGGTTGTCCATGCTAAAATATAACAATTATCAGTAGCGCCTTTTTGTTTTAGAGCAGTTGTAAATTGTTCATCGGCAATTTTAAACTGAGCGGTTGCTGTTCTGTCTTTAACATCTTTATAGCAGCCGGGTTGATTTAATTCGTGAGAGGACAGACCTGTGCCGGCAGCCGGTGAATAGGGCTGGATGGTAAATCCTTTATATAATAAATTCTTTTTATGCAGTTCTCCCAACAACCACCATACACTTTCAATGTATTTGTTATCGTAAGTAATGTATGGGTTTTGCATATCTACCCAGTAACCCATTTTAGAAGTAAGTTCCTCCCATTTGTCGGTGAACTTCATCACATCTTTACGGCATTCTACGTTGTATTGCTCAACTGTAATTTTAGAACCGATGTCTTCTTTCGTTATGCCCAGGTTTTTTTCTACACCTAACTCAACAGGTAATCCATGCGTATCCCAACCTGCTTTGCGTTTTACCTGAAAACCTTGCAATGTTTTGTAACGGCAAAATATATCTTTTATAGTTCGCGCCATTACATGGTGAATTCCGGGCATGCCGTTTGCGCTTGGCGGACCTTCATAAAATACCCAAGGTGTTTTTCCTTCACGCGATGAAATGGATTTTTCAAACGTTTGATTTTTATTCCAGAAATCAAGAGTTTCTTTAGCAATGTTTGGTAAATCCAATCCTTTAAATTCTTTGTATTTTTTTTGATTGCTCACGATAAAAATTTTAGGATGGCGAATATACGATTTTTAATGAGAAAAAGATATACAAATTGCCTATTTTCAATGAGTTGTTACTTGTTCGAATGGTTATTTGTTTGTGTTTTTTTGGTTGTTATCAAAGGTGTTTTTAATGATTAAAACATTAAAATAAAAAATAGTAATTAAGTAAATTAAACCTCTCAAATCTACTTTGTTGAGGTTTTAGTTTTTTATTCTTATCGCTGTGAAGTAACTTAAAAAAATATGCCCCTCATTTCGCCATTACAATTTCTAGTTTCTTGTTTCATCATTTTTTACTAGTGTCCGAACAATAGCTCTCGATAATTTATCAACCTCAATATTATATTTAGTCGCTTCTGATATTTTTTGATGAGCCTTAATTTTAATAAAACTAATTTTAAATTGCTTTAATAAATTCAATAGCTCTGATATCAAATCGATATTTCGAATAGTATTACCGGATTTGGCTTTAAAATTATTTGCTATGAATTTTTTTTCTCGCTCTATAAGTCCTATCACATATTGACTATCCGAAATCACATGAATTATTTTTTCTTCCTTAAGATTTTGCTGTAAATAATGAATTGATTTTATTACTGCTAAAATTTCCATACGATTATGAGTAGTTTGTAATTCACTACCACTTAAAATAATTTTATTTTCGTTTATTACTATGATTGAAGCCCATGCTCCAACGCATAGTTGGGTGTGGCAAGAGCCGTCAGTAAATATTTCAATGATTGAATTCAATTTTAATTATTTGATGAAAGGTAGATGAAATTAAATTAGCAACAAATAGCCTAACTTTGATTAATTTATAATTATGGAGTTATCTAACGAGAAAATAATTGAACAAACAAATAAATGGATTCAGTCAGTAGTAATTGATTGTAATTTTTGTCCCTTTGCTGCAAAAGCACTTTTGCAAAAAAGTATTCGTTACCATATAAATGCAAATGCAAATATGGAAGATGCCTTAATGTGTTTACATGATGAATTTTTATTTTTAGAAGCAAATAAAGAGTATGAAACTGGGTTTGTAATTTTTCCAAATAATTTCGAAAATTTTGAAGATTATCTTGATTTAGTTTTTGCTTCCGAACAATTAATTAATGAACTTGGATTTGAAGGCACTTATCAAATTGCCAGCTTTCATCCGGAATATATTTTTGAAGGTGCAGATGCTAACGATGCTTCAAACTATACTAATCGCTCCATTTACCCTATGCTACATATTTTGCGAGAAGATAGTTTAGAAAAAGCATTAAGCATGTATCCTCATGCAGATTTAATTCCTGTGAACAATATCACGTTTGCTCAGAAGAAAGGTATTGCTTATATGCAAGCATTAAGACTCGCGTGTTTTTGATTTATAAGAAAGTTGACTTTGCTGCTAAAAATTAGTTTTCAATATGGTTGAGATTTGTGTATTTAAATTCTCTTATTCTTATCTTAATTATCTCAAATTTGTTGATGTAACTATACAAACAACTATATATTTTGTAGTAAAATTATAAAGCAAACATTTTTAATACTTTGCATCAAACTATTAAAATGAAATGTAAATAATGACAAACTTTTTTAAGACTAAATAAAAAAAATACTCAATAAAATAGTTGAATTAACTAGTGTTTTACTTCTTGTATAGATTGTGGATCGTGTTTATGTTTAAATAATACAGAAAACAATACTGCAATTATTAATGAATAAATGGCGAATGTAAGCCATATGTTATGCCAGTTCTTTCCTGTTTCTGAGGTGAAATAATGATCGATTAAATAGCCACTACTTACACTTCCTAATATTGCACCGAAACCATTGGTCATCATCATAAATAATCCTTGTGCCGATGAACGAATACTCGAATCGGTAGATGTTTCAACAAATAATGAACCTGAAATATTAAAAAAGTCAAATGCCATTCCGTAAACAATACATGATGTAATAATCATCCATAATCCGTCTGTTGGGTTTCCAAATGCAAAAAGTCCGAAACGCAAAACCCACGCTAACATACTAATCAACATAACTTGTTTAATGCCAAATTTTTTAAGGAAAAATGGTATGGCAAGAATAAATAAGGTTTCAGAAATTTGCGAAATAGACATAATGATTGTAGAATACTTAACCACAAACGAATTAGCATATTCGGGTATATGTTTAAAATCATCCAAGTACACATCGCCATATGCATTAGTTAGCTGTAAAGCAGCACCAAGAAACATACTAAAAATAAAAAACAATGCTAATTTATAGTTGGCAAACAATTTAAATGAACTTAATCCCATTAAATCAACAAATGATTTGTTTTGA
>CAZTCG010000225.1:0-3602 GCA_964612005.1 uncultured Flavobacteriaceae bacterium
TGTTATTCATCCGCCAATCATTACCAAAGGCATGAGCGAAGAAAATTTAGTACTTTTGCGTGAAGAGGTAAGAAACTTAACTGAAAAAACATTACTCGAATTTAAAAAATAGTCATCATGACCATAGATAAAAAAACTGTTGATGAAATTGCGCACTTGGCACGTCTGGAATTTGAAGATGCAGCAAAAGATGAAATCATAAACGACATGAATCGCATGCTTGCATTTGTCGACAAATTGAATGAGTTGAATACTGATGGCGTTGAACCATTAATTTATATGAATGATGATGTTGATGTAATGAGAGATGATGTTGCCAAAACAACAGTTACACAACAAGAAGCATTGAAAAATGCACCTAAAAAAGACAGTGATTATTTTAAGGTTCCAAAAGTAATCGACCAAAAATAATGTCGCCACAGGAAATTGAACAACTGAGTTATCCAATCGGTAAAATGCCAATTGAGAAAGAATTTTCATTTTCTGAAACACAAGAAAACATTAATAAAATAATCAGGTTGCCTGAAGAATTAAGTCAAGTTGTTTCAAGTATTCAACAAAATGAAATGCAATTTACTTATCGTCCGGGTGCGTGGAATGTTGCTCAGCTGATTCATCACATTGCCGACAGTCATATCAACATTTACACGCGATTTAAACTGGCTTTAACAGAAGAAAATCCTGTGATTAAACCTTACGATGAAAATTTATGGGCTGAATTGCCTGATGCAAAGTCGCAACATGATACTACGTATTCGGTGATAATGATTAAAGGAATACATTATCGTTTAGGGGTGTTTTTAAAAAATCTCAACGAAGAACAATTAAAGCGTTGCATTTTTCATCCTGAACAAAATAAGTTAATCAGCATTGCGCGTATGTGCCAGATGTATAGCTGGCATGGCGAACATCATGTGGCACAAATAAAAATTGCACTTCAGAAAAAGTTTTTAAATTAATTGTTCTTGCATCATGCTTTCAAAAACAGATGCCATTGTTTTAAAAACAATAAAGTACAACGACTCTAAACTCATTGCAAAAATTTATACTCGTGAGTTTGGTTTAAAAACATTTTTTATTCCGGTTAGCCGAAGCTCTAAATCAAAATTAAAACAAGCACTTTTACAAAACCTCACTCAATTAAGCATTGAATGCGAAAGTCGTGAAAACAAACAATTTGCTTCATTAAAAGAAATATCTTGTAATTATCATTATTTAGATCTAACACTAAATGTTTACAAAAGCAGCATTGCTTCATTTTTAAATGAAGTGATTTTAAATTGCATAAAGGAAGAAGAAAAAAATGAAACCATTTTCAATTTCATTACTTTTTCCTTTCAGTGGTTAGATAATGCTGAGGAACATTACACCAATTTTCATTTGTATTTTTTAATCGAATTAACAAGGCATCTGGGCTTTTATCCTCAAAATAATTTTTCTACATCTCTTATTTATTTTGATTTACAAAATGGCGCTTTTTGTGAAACCACTCCTATTCATGCCAATTATTTAATCGGAGAAAATGCACGTTTGATATCTGATTTATTAATGCTGGACGTAAAGAACCTCCGCTTATTTAATATCAGTAAACAGGAACGCGATTTAATTTTAACCGATTTAATACAGTATTATCGATTACACATTTCAAATTTTAAAGAATTAAAAACAGTTAATGTGCTAAAAGAGGTATTGAGTTAAAAATATTTTAAATACTTTTTTTCTCTTCATTTTATATTAAAAAATAGTGCTTGTATGTTTTCAGTTTTATCGCTTTATTTTTAGCATTGTAGACATAATAATTTTTCAACATCGTCCTATTAAAGTTATTTTCAATCACCCTTTATTAAGGCATATCAAAATGATAATCAGTAACTTGAATTGATTAAATGATTAAAATCTAATTAAATATGATGTTAATCAATTTAAATAAAAATAACACCTCTGTAACCTTAAAAAGTTAATTTTGATTTCTTAATAAACCACGAAAAAATGCAAGAAGTTTACATAGTATCTGCGGTTAGAACACCAATAGGAAGTTTCAACGGCTCATTATCATCAGTTTCATCAGGAAAACTTGGGGCAGCTGCCATTAAAGGAGCTTTAGAGAAAATAAAGTTAGATGGAAAAGAAGTTGAGGAAGTTTTAATGGGCTGTGTAATGCAAGCCAATTTAGGTCAGGCTCCTGCGCGTCAGGCAGCTAAATTTGCAGGTTTACCAAATGAGGTAAGATGTACTACTGTAAACAAAGTTTGTGCTTCAGGAATGAAAGCATTAACGCAGGGAACACAAGCTATTAAACTGGGTGATGCTTCTGTTGTTATTGCAGGAGGTATGGAAAACATGAGTAATGTGCCTTACTACTTAGATGCTGCGCGCAATGGGTATCGCTTAGGCAATGGTGTTGTTATCGATGGTTTAGTTAAAGATGGATTAACAGATGTGTATCATAATAATCACATGGGTAATAGCGCTGAGCTTTGTGCAAAAGAATTAAATATTAGTCGTAAAGATCAAGATGATTTTGCTATTCAATCCTACAAACGTTCTCAGGCATCTTGGGCTGCAGGTAAGTTTAATGATGAAATAGTTGGTGTTGAAGTTCCTCAAAAAAAAGGAGACCCAATTATTGTAAAAGAAGACGAAGAATATAAACAGGTTAAATTTGATAAAATACCAGATTTACGTCCGGTATTTCAAAAAGATGGAACCGTAACTGCCGCAAATGCTTCTACTTTAAACGATGGAGCTGCTGCATTGGTTTTAATGAGTAAAGAAAAAATGGAAAAACTAGGCCTCAAACCAATTGCAAAAGTTGTTGCTTATGCAGATGCTGAACAAGCTCCAGAATGGTTTACTACAGCGCCAAGTAAAGCTATTCCATTAGCAGTTGAAAAGGCAGGTTTAAAATTATCGGATATTGATTTTTTTGAAATTAACGAAGCCTTTTCGGTGGTTTCATGTGCCAATAATAAATTGTTAAATCTCGATTCATCTAAAGTAAATGTTAATGGTGGAGCCGTGTCACTTGGACATCCATTAGGGGCTTCAGGTGCAAGAATTATTGTTACCTTAATTCATGTATTAAAACAAAATAATGGCAAATATGGTGTTGCAGGTATCTGCAATGGTGGCGGCGGAGCAAGTGCCGTTGTAATCGAGAATGTAAATTAATTTTTTCTATCAGATGTTTGGCATTTGTAACCTAAGCGTAGTTCCTTGTAGGGCAGAGCCCTCCAATAAAAGCGAAATGGTTACACAACTTCTTTTTGGGGAGCACTTCACAATACTTGAAGAAAAAGAAGAATGGATTAAAATTAAAATTGCAGATGATGCTTACGAGTGCTGGATAAATCATAAACAGTATTCGCCAATAAGAGAAACTACTTTTAAATTAATAGAATCAGAGCCAAGAGCAATCGTATCTGAATTATTTGCTCTTGTAAAAAACACTACTACCAGTCATAGTTGCCCGGTTCCTATGGGTAGCAAATTACCTTTTTTAAAAAATGGTAATTTTTCAATTGAAGAGCAAAGCACCTATAATATTGATTTTGCAAGCGTTAAAAATACATTTGAAATTAATATTGATAAGTGTTTACAAA
>CAZTCG010000226.1:0-3596 GCA_964612005.1 uncultured Flavobacteriaceae bacterium
TGGCTGCCCTAAAAAAAGCATTCACCCAAATCGGCACCGCGTTTGTTCGTGGCCAACGCTCGGGTAAAATAAATAATCCTACAAATCTTTGTTGATTGCATATTTAGAAAATCATGATAAAGAGTAAGATAATAATCATTCATTTCTGATAGGTAGTGAAAATTATCAGTAATCATTTAATACAATTTAAAGTTTACTTTTTTGTTTTCTACCAACTCCTTAATTTGTTTCTGGGTTTTACTCAAACGTGCTTCACCCGATTTTATATCCACAAAAAATAGTTGATCAACTTTCCCTTTTTTGTGCAGTCCATTAAAAATAACATAATCAATAGGGTCAAACATGCTGCGGCAGTCGTTTTTATCAAAAGGAAAATCAGGAAGTGTGGGGGCTATGCGTTCAAAAATAAAACCAAGGTTTACATGTTTGGTGGTGTTTTCAATTTGTGCTTTCTTCGTTCAGCAATTTCAGCTTTCATTTGCTTGTAAATTTCCTCCGCTTCCGGAGTAAATTCATCCATTGCAAACAAGTTGGTATTTTTTAATTTTAGTGCTTCGCCACAGGCATTGCATTCAGCAACAAAATTGTTTTTCTGCAAGAAGGCAATTAGTTTTTTAATTTCGGTTGATTTGTTTGCCATGATGTATTGTTTTTTTATTTTTCTATTTGATCGCTATTGTTTTTTTAATAAAATTAAATTTAAATAAATTAGGTTAGGTTCCCTAATTTCATTCAGGATTCTAAAAAAAGATAATACCCTCTTTTGGTTTTTTTATAGTTGAATTTAATTTTGATATACATTTCTCTGGTAATTTTTTCCAATTGCATAAGTGTATCGTTTACCTTATCTCTTAACTCTGATACTTTTTCGTAATCCATTTTTTTTAATGCTTCTGTTTTGTCGGTTAAGAGTTGTTTAAATGTTGTTTCGAGGGTTTCTATTGTTGGGGACATTTTTATTGTTTCTTGTTTAAAGTTTCTTGTTTGATTGTTTTATGTTTGAATGTTTGGTCCTGAACACTTAGCGGATCAGAAGGGTGTTAAGTTTTTATATTTTAAAAAATCTACCATATAAAATCTACCATCTAAAATGACTATCGACTAATGACTTTGGACTAAAAAAATCAAAACGGTTCTTTCATTAAAAATTCATTTACCAGTTCCATGTTTATTCTGAAAAAATTTTGCAAAAACTCTTCTTCGTTTGTGCTTGTGCCCAGATGAAGTGTTTTTATATCCGTGTATTTATCTACTATTAAATAACGGGTTTTATTCTTGCTCATGTCCTCCTGGTTTTTAAACTCATGTTCCGTAACACAAATAAGCAGCTGTCCCTTTTTGTAATTTTGATGGGCATATACAATATGGTTTGGAAATCGAAGCAGGTATTTGATTTGAATAAAATTAAACGATTGAAACAACTGCTGATGCAACAGTTTTGAATAACGCTTTAATTCTTCGTCCTTAGTGGGATGGATGGGATTAGGAATAGTTATTGAGTTGGTTCCGCAAGCAGGATCTTCTTGATAGGTAAACGGTTTATTTTCATTTACTACTTTGCCTTCATGAATAAAGTCTCCGTTTCTGCGAACTTCCAGTTTTAAGGTCTCCAGATTGTTGATTATCCTTTTTTGAAGTTTTTTTGATTCATCAAATACATAAAAATACTCTGCGATAAATTTTAATTCGTGATACAGCGCTATTAAAACACCTGAAAAATTTACATAGTTAAAAGCCGCATCACCGGTTTTCGAAATCCACCATTGTTTGCCATCGGTAACAATTAACAAACGAGGAACAGAATTGGAAATTCCATTTTCCGTATTTTTCTCACGCAGGAAATGATGATTATTTAAATGATTTGCAGTAATTCGTTCGTGCACCGCAATCCATGCCAGGGTAAGCGAATCGTTTTCGAGCATGTAGGTATAAAAACTTTTTGTGTTTTCTGCAAAGGGCACATACGCCCAACCTTGCTTTTCATTAAGGGTTAATTTGTTCATTAATTCTGTTGCTTTCATAACTGTTTTATTTATGTCATAAAATTAAAACAGACAAACAGTATTTATTATGCGGTTTATTTTAAAGGAAAATATTTTCATTAAATGCATTTTAATAAATAGCTTTTTTTCTTATCTCCGAGAACAAGTTTTATCTTTTATTAATGACCAATTAATGGGAATCATAAATTTTTATATCGATTTTGATTAAAAGCATCATCAATACGGTTTAAATTATGTAATTTTAAAATAAAAAAATGCCACCACCTAGCGAAGCCATACAACGTTACGAAATCATTGATCGTTGCCTAACCAATCCTTATAAAGATTTTCCAACCATAGAGCAACTGCAATTTAATATTACCAGGGAATTAGGAAAAAAAGTTTCTTTCGAAACCATTCAAAAAGACATCGCTCAAATGAAAAAGCCACGCAAAGAAGGTGGTTACGGGGCGCCAATAAAATTCAAACGCTCCAACAACGGATACTATTACGATTTTAATGAACAACCCGATTTTACCATTCGTCAGTTTGGGTTAAACGAAAAAAACCTGGAGGTAATGGAATTGGCAGCTGGAGTTTTACAGCGTTTCTCAGGCATCATGTCCAGCGATTCATACAACTCTGCATTACATAATTTATATGCTTCTTTAAACATTGAAAAAACATCAAAAGACAATAAACTGAAAAATGCCATTCTCCCTCAGGAAACAGGTCACTTAAGAGGCATGGAACATTTTGAACTTTTTGTAAATGCCATCAAAAAAGAAATTCCGGTTTCATTCGTTCATTATTCCTACAAGAAAAAAAGATTTAAAACACTAATCGTTCATCCGTATTTATTAAAAGAAAGCATTGATCGATGGTATGTGGTAGGTTACTCAGAAGACCCAGAGCATACGCATGATGAATTCAGATTTTTTGGATTAGACAGAATTTATGATCCGGTAGTAATTGAACGAAAATTTAAACCCTGCAATGATGCCAATGAATTAAGAGGTATTTTTAAAAACAAAATTGGCATCAGTACTATTAATAATAAACATACAACTCCTGAAGAAATAACTTTATTTGTAAGCCGTGAGATGGCAAATTATGTAAAAACCTTGCCCATACATCCATCACAGGTGCATGAAGATCTTTATTCAACCGGTGATATTAAGATTACATTGCAACTGATCCCAACTATAGAACTCATCACGCTTATCCTTTCTTATGGTGAACACATGCAGGTGATTAAACCGGAATGGTTGAAAAAAGAAATTAAAAAGAAACTTCAAACTACACTCAATAAATACTCATAATAAAGATGGCAAAGAAGAAAGTTACGTATAAAACAAACGGGTTTATTGTTTCCAATCCTGATTTTGAAAGCATAAGAAAATACAAACACCTTAATTTGCAGTTATTGCGTGTAACGGTTACCAATGCAGAAACAAAAATTGATTTCGGTTACCAGGCGGGAGTAGAATACGATTTTGGCGAATGGATTAAAATAAATCCTAAAACGTTTATCCGCACATATAATTCAGATAAATCAAAAGCAGAATTTATAGGGACATTTTTCCTGAACAATGCAACTAACATTCCTTATGG
>CAZTCG010000227.1:0-3594 GCA_964612005.1 uncultured Flavobacteriaceae bacterium
TTACAAAGTAATTCCGAACATCAGCAATTGATATTAAAAAAACAAAGTAATGTATGTATGCTCTTACCTGGTCAGGTTGGCGATTATACCTATTTTTATTCTAGTATTGATCATGCTACCAACATCGGTAAAATGATTCGTGATCCTGAAAACGCTTTAATGCCAAATTGGAAACATATACCTGTAGGTTACCATGGTAGAGCATCTTCCATTCAGGTTTCAGGACATTCGTTACATCGTCCAAAAGGTCAACAGAAACCTGCTGATGCACCAGTTCCGGTATATGGACCATGTAAGTTATTGGATTTTGAATTGGAAACCGGATTCATCATCGGTAAAAATTCTTCAATTGGAGCAAGCATCAGCACTGAACAAGCTGATGAATACATTTTTGGAATGTTGTTGTTCAACGATTGGAGTGCACGTGATATTCAAACCTGGGAATATGTTCCACTTGGACCATTTTTATCAAAAAACTTTGCATCAACTGTTTCACCTTGGATTGTAACATTGGAAGCGCTTGAACCATTTAGAACTAAAGGTTATGTTCAGGAGCCAAAAGTATTACCTTATTTAGAATATAGTGGTGACAAAAATGTGGACATTAAACTGGAAGTTTATATTCAGCCGGAAAACGGAAACGCTAATAAAGTTTGTACATCCAATTACAAATACATGTACTGGACTATGGAACAACAATTGGCGCATCACACCGTAAATGGTTGCAATGTTAATGTTGGTGATTTAATGGGCAGCGGAACTATCAGTGGACCGGAACCACACGAATTTGGATCGATGATGGAATTGAGTTGGAAAGGCACAAAACCATTGAAACTGGATGATGGCAGCGAACGTAAATTCATCAACGATAACGATACCGTTATTTTAAAAGGCTGGTGCGAGAAAGACGGAATTCGAGTTGGATTTGGCGAATGCAAAGCAAAAGTTCTTCCGGCAAATTAATTGAAAATCGTTCAAGAGATAACACACCCGCTTTTTACTGAAAAAAAAGTTCAGGTTCATGTGTTACGATTGGATGTATATCAACCTGAAATTGGCGGAAACAAATATTTTAAACTAAAATACAATTTAGAACAGGCAAGGTTGGGTAATTACTCAACCTTGCTTTCTTTTGGGGGTGCTTATTCTAATCATATTGCTGCGCTTGCAAATGCAGGAAAAATTTATGGATTTAAAACCATAGGTGTAATTCGTGGAGATGAACTTGAAATTAAAAGCAATAAAACCTTAGAACAAGCATGTGAAAACGGAATGCAGTTGCATTTTATAAATCGTGAATTGTACCGTAAAAAAAATGATACTGATTTTATTGAAACTCTTCATCAACAATTTGGTGAATTTTATCTGATTCCAGAGGGCGGATCAAACGCTTTTGCAGTAAAAGGTTGCAAAGAAATTATCAATCTCATTCCTTTTCATGCAGATGTAATTTGTTGTGCTGTGGGCACCGGAGGTACAATTGCAGGTATTCATCTATCAAGCGTAAATAACCAACATGTTATTGGAATTCCCGTATTAAAGAATGCGACTTTTTTAGTAGATGATATTCAGCATTTGCAAAAACAATACTATAATCAGATCAACAATAAAGTGCCTAAAGGCACACTGGAATTAATTTTTGATTATCATTTTGGAGGTTATGCAAAATCAACAAAAGAATTAGAGCAATTTCAAATTAATTTTCAAAATAAATTTCAAATTCCACTTGATAAAATTTACACCGCTAAATTGTTTTATTCAGTTTTTGATTTAATCAAAAAAG
Source organism: uncultured Flavobacteriaceae bacterium (assembly GCA_964612005.1). Classification (GTDB taxonomy): domain Bacteria; phylum Bacteroidota; class Bacteroidia; order B-17B0; family Aurantibacillaceae; genus JADJDM01. Next base: position 1,784 of record CAZTCG010000227.1, read on the forward strand.
ATTTTTTTAAAGCAGGTAAAAAAATAGTGCTCGTTCATACTGGCGGACTACAAGGCAACTAGTAAATTTATTATTACTACTGGGACAAAATTTCAAATCAAAAAAAATAGTTTTGTTTTTAAATAAAATATTTTATAAAATTGCATCCGTGAAATTAAACATGCAAAATAGAAATTGGTGGTGGCTAACAAATTCTGAAAAAGGATTCTGTTGGTAATTGCTCGTTTTTTATAACCTAAGCATATTTAAAAGCCTACCGAATCCGGTAGGCTTTTTTTATTATCTAAATTTTAAAAATCAATTATTATGTACAAAATAGAAACAAATATCATCAAAACATTAAGCGATACTCACACACCTGTAGGGTTGTATTTAAAATTAAGAGACAACTACCCATGTAGTTTTTTATTAGAAAGTTCAGATTATAAAAGCAGAGAAAATTGCTTTTCCTATTTGTGTATAAAATCAATAGCATCTTTTTGTGTTGAACAAGAAAAAACAAAAATCATCTATCCCGATGGGTCAAAGCTATCTTTTTCAACCCAAGAAAGAGATATAATAAAGGAATTAGAAATTTTTAAAAACGCACTTGTTACACAAAAATTGGATCAAGAGTTTATTGTTAACGGACTTTTTGGATATACATCGTATGACGCAATCCCTTTATTTAATAAAGTAAAATTTAAACATACCACTTTTAAGCATCCCCTAATTCAATATCATTTTTTTAAGTTTCTAATTGTATTTAATCATTTTAATAATGAACTGTATTTAATTGAAAATAAACTTGATCATGAAAAATCAGAATTAAATGAATTGATTAATAAAATTAATAATCTTAATATTCCAAGTTTCGATTTTGAAAAGAAGGAGGACGAAACAAGTAATTACTCGGATAAAGAATTTCTTAAACTGATTGAAAATGGGAAAAAACATTGTTATTATGGAAATGTTTTTCAGGTTGTTTTGTCAAGGAAATTTAAGCAAAAGTTTATAGGTGATGATTTTAATGTTTACAGAGCTTTACGTTCAATAAATCCATCTCCCTATTTATTTTATTTTGATTTTGGAACTTTTAAAGTTTTTGGATCATCGCCAGAAGCACAACTGACCATAACTGATAAAAAAGCTTACATACATCCAATTGCAGGAACCTTTAAACGTACAGGAAATAAAGCAAAAGATATAGAATTGGCTATACAATTAAATGAAGATCCTAAAGAAAATGCAGAGCATATCATGTTGGTAGATCTAGCAAGAAATGATCTGAGTAAAAACAGTAAAGCAGTAAAAGTTGAACAGTTTAAACACGTAGAGTTTTATTCGCATGTCATCCATCTTGTTTCAAAAGTTAGTGGTGAACTTGAAAACAATAGCAATCCTCTTAAAATATTGGCAGATACCTATCCGGCAGGAACGTTATCAGGTGCACCTAAAACGATGGCCATGAAAATCATTGATGATCTTGAGAATGAATCGAGAGGTATGTATGGAGGAGCAATTGGGATTTTAGGGTTGGATGGCAGATTCAATCATGCCATTATCATTCGCTCATTTGTTAGTGAAAATAACACACTAAATTATCAAGCAGGTTGTGGTGTTGTGATAAAATCTAACAACGAAAGCGAATTAAATGAGGTAAATAATAAAATATCTGCTTTAAGAAAAGCAATAGAATTAGCTAATACAATATAAATTATGAAAACAAAATTATTAGTAGTAAACAATTACGATTCCTTCGTTTTTAATCTGGTTCATCTTCTGCATGAATTAGATGTTAGTAATATCGATGTAATTTATAACGATGAAAT
>CAZTCG010000228.1:0-3581 GCA_964612005.1 uncultured Flavobacteriaceae bacterium
CCAGGCAAAATCACGCACACTGTCTGCTTTAAAAATCCACGTTTTAGTTTTTTCTGCTTTATTTTTTTCCGCAGCTTTTGCTTCATCTAATGTTACAACTTCAACAACATCTTTTGCCTGTTGCGCTTGCTGCCAACGCTGCAATTGTGATGCAGATAAAATTTGCATATAATTCTGGCAAACACCTGTTGCACAAACAACGTGGTCGGAAGGCACAGTCATTTTAACTTTAAAATTCCCGAAAGCAAGAGCAAATTCACCTCTACCGGTAAACTGTTTGTTTTGCCAACCTTGATTGTCGGAGTAAACACACATTCTCGGATACCATTGCGTGAGGGTGTAAATGGAATTTCCATCTTCTGGGAAATATTCATAACCACCGCGGCCACCTATTTCCAGGCGATTGGAAAGTTTGTATTTCCATTTTACATTAAACTTTACTTTGCCTTTTGATGCCAAGGGTTTATTCAGGTCAATGCGCATCATCGTTTGGTTGATGGTATATTTCAACGGCTTACCTAATTCATCTTTAACTTCTAAAATCTTGCAACCCAACTCTTTTAAGCGACTTGCATAATCCATGTTTTTGATATTATCTGAAGTGATGGGTTGATTGATTTTGTTGTTATCGAATGCATGATTTTCTCCATTAGGATCGTGCTCATTTTCATCCAACTGCAACCATAAATAAGTTAACTTATCCGGTGAATTGTTGTAGTAAGTAACCCATTCGTTGCCTTGCAACGTATTTGTTTTTTCAATCAATTCAGCATCAATTTCATAATCTGCTTTCTGTTGCCAGTAATGGTGGCCCGGTGCACCGGAAGCAGTACGATAAGTATTAGCATCTGGTAGGATAGTTCCTAACTGTTCAAATTTATTTCCGTGATTTGAACTTGGATTATTTTGGATATTCTGGGCATAAACACTTATGCTTAGCAACAAAATGAAAATACTTGAATTAAATTTTGTCATATTTTTTAAAATTAATTATTCAGCATCAGTTTTCTACATCGCTCTAGCTGATATTTTTAAAACCTTAATTTACAATCTCTCCAAAAATAAGATTAAAGCAATACCAAATATTGCCGTTGATGTAAAATATATGTAATCTGCTCTTTTTACATAAAATATTTTGGTTAAAACAACAATTAATAAAATGGTTGTTGCAACAATAATTAATTGCCCGATTTCAATTCCCAGATTAAAAGAAAATAAAGGGAAAATTATACTATCATGTATGCCCAGCATCGATTTTAAAAGATAAGAAAAACCCATTCCATGAATAAATCCAAATAATAAAGCGGCTATATAATTTGCTGTTAACGTAGGGTTGTTGTTTTTTCGGTTAACAATATTTGTTAAGGATGAGAATATAATTGTTAACGGAATAAGTATTTCAATTAAGTAGGAAGGTGGTTTTATGATTTCTGTTACTGATAATGCTAATGTTAATGAATGTCCAATGGTAAATGCAGTAACAGCAAGTAATAATTTTTTCCATTCTTTTAAAGGAAACGGAATGCATAATACCAACACATAACAGATGTGGTCGAATGCCTTTAAATCACAAATATGTTGAATGCCGGTAAAAAACCAAATTGAAAATTCGTTCATTTCAATTAACTTTGTTAAGTATGCAAATTAAATCATTATTTGTTTTAGAATTTAGCCGTTTAACAAAAGCATTATTTTTTGTATTGATATTGCTTTTAATTTTTGGCTTCATCAATTTTCATCCATATTATGTAAGCAATACTGATATCAATTATAATTCTACCTCAAAAAACATAGAAATCACTTGTAGGATTTTCACCGATAATCTGGAAGATGCATTGGAAAAATCAACAAAAAAATCGATTAATATTTTACAGCCTAAAAATAAGGAAGAGGTAAATCACCTCATTAATCAATACTTAAATAATCATTTTAAATTAAAAGTTAATGGTAAGTTAAAATCATTACAATATATTGGTTACGAACAAAACGAAGATGCCATTTGGGTTTATGTTGAAACTGCAGAAATTGAAGTTCCTAAAAAAATTGAAATTACAAACTCATTGCTTTATGATTATTTTCCACAGCAGATAAATATGATTCATTACTCAATTAACGGTGAGAAAAAAGTGAGTCATAAATTAACCAATCCGGAAACAAAATATAGTTTCTGAAGCATCATAAATCAGTCAGAATAGTAATAAAAGAATTAAATCAAATTGCCGGAATTTTATATAAATTCCGTAATATTGCAGTTTACAATAAATTATAAATTAAATGCAAAAAGTAGCTTTAATAACAGGGATTACAGGGCAAGATGGCGCGTATTTAGCAGAATTGCTATTGGAGAAAGGATATATTGTACATGGTTTAAAAAGGAGAAGTTCATTGTTTAATACCGATCGTATTGATCATTTATATCAGGATAAACACGAAAAAAACGTAAACTTTTTTCTTCCTTATGGAGATTTAACTGATTCAACCAATTTAATTAGATTGGTAACTGAAGTGCAGCCGGATGAAATTTACAATTTGGCGGCTCAATCTCATGTTAAGGTATCGTTTGAAACACCAGAATATACTGCTAATGCAGATGCAATTGGAACATTAAGGTTGTTAGAAGCTATCCGAATTTTAAAGTTAGAATCGAAAACTAAATTTTACCAAGCATCCACGTCTGAGCTTTATGGTTTGGTGCAAGAAATTCCTCAAAAAGAAACTACACCTTTTTATCCAAGAAGCCCATATGGTGTTGCAAAATTGGATTACCAAAAATTACCGAGAAGCTTATGGTATGTTTGCGTGTAATGGAATTTTATTTAATCATGAGAGTCCGTTGCGTGGAGAAACCTTTGTAACTCGTAAAATTACCCGTGCTGCTGCTAAAATTTCTTTAGGACTTCAAGAAAAGCTATTTATGGGGAATATCGATTCTGAGCGTGATTGGGGCCATGCAAAAGATTATGTAGAGGGCATGTGGAGAATTTTACAACATAACGAACCGGATGATTTTGTTTTGGCCACCGGTAAAAAAATTACCGTTCGTAAATTTATTGAATTAGCTTTTGCTGAGGTAGGAATGAATATCGTATGGGAAGGCACAGGGGTAAATGAAAAAGGAATCGATAAGGCAAGTGGTAAAACTATAGTTGAAATTGATGAGAAATATTTCCGTCCGGCAGAAGTAGATTTGTTAGTTGGAGATGCTAGTAAAGCAAAAGAAAAATTAGGTTGGGTACCCAAGTACTCTGTGGAAGAATTATTGAAAGAAATGGTGAAGTGTGATTTAGAAATTTTCAAAAAAGATAAATACTTAATGGATGGTGGCCACAAAGTTTTCATTCAGCAAGAGTAATATTTAATCCAATTTACTTTTATCAATGAACTTTAACGAAAAAATTTATATTGCAGGTCACAGAGGAATGGTTGGCAGTGCTATATATGCCAATTTAAAAAATAAAGGATTCAATAATATCATCATTCGCACATCAGCAGAATTAGATTTAAGAAATCAAAATGATGTAAATCTTTTTTTTGAAATAGAAAAACCGGAATATGTTTTTCTTGCTGCTGCAAAAGTTGGA
>CAZTCG010000229.1:0-2719 GCA_964612005.1 uncultured Flavobacteriaceae bacterium
GAGCACTTACTCTTTTTCACAGGTAAAAATTAATGAGTATTCGTGTGCAAACGTAAGTGGTACTGGGGCTTTTGTTGATGCTTTTGGCAATACTCCGGATTGGTTTGAGTTATACAATCCATCAACTTTTTCAAGAAATATTTCAGGGTTTTATTTATCTAACGATGTAAATGAAGTTGGTAAATGGCAGCTCCCAATTGGAACAGTTATTCCTCCTCAAGGTTTTTTAGTTATTTATGCTTCAGGAAAAGATACAGTTATACAAGGTGCCACCGTTCAATATCATACTAATTTTGAATTAACCCAAACAAAACCTGACTTAATTATTATTGCAAATAATAGTGGAACTATTGTAGATTCAGTTTCAATAAGAAAACATCAACATAATCATGCTTGGGGTAGAGTACCTAATGGTTCAACAGCATGGAGAGTTTTCCCGAAAGGTGCAACAGGTAATGCCACAGCAACTCCAGGAGCTACAAATGTAGGTATAAAAGCATATATTGATTATTTACCTACTCCAAAATTCGATGTCAACGGTGGTTTTTTTCAAGGTCCTTTGCAACTAAATTTAAGCTATAAAACAAATTCTATTTTAACTCTTTTACAGCCACAAATTTATTACACTGGAGCCGGCTTTTTTGACGGGGCAGACCCAAGCGCCTCAGGAACTACAAAAAAGCGATTATTCGATCTTGCGTTTCCATTTCCGATTCCAATTGATTCAACCACTGTAATAAGAGCATTTTTAGATACTAGTGATATTAGTGGTTTGCCAAATTCCTATCTACCCAGCTTTGTTGAAACTAAAACATACATTATAAACAATACCAAAGTTTTTACTAGTAATGGCTTGCCTATAAATACCGAATTTAACATGTCGGTTATTTCCTTAAGTTATGATACATTAAGCGTTGGGTCATTTCCTGGCGCTTCAGCAGGAGTTCCAAATAAGTACATGTTAAGTTTGGAATATTTTGATAAAAGTAAGAATCTGAAATTAAAATCAGTAGGGGCAGCAATAGCACCATCTTCAGATGATGCCCTTCCAAACTCATTGGGAGGAATTAATTTTTTTGCTGAGGATGAGTATGGGTACAATTTTACAAATAATATCACCTTATTTAATGATGCAACTTTCCCTACAAGCTCTCGATCAAATCAAACTTATATAACTTTGAGAGCTGCAGGTTCAGATAAATTTCCACTACAGTTTTCTCCAACTTCATTTCCATCTCACATCAGAGATGCAGTGGCTCATACTTATGCATTAAAAAGTGAACTAAACGTTGATGCCTCAAGATACCAGCCATGTGTGTTGTTTTTAAATGGTAAATACTGGGGTGTTTATGAAATAAGAGAACGATTAGATGAAGAATATATCAGCCATTATTATAACGCAAAAAAAGAAAACGTTCAATTATTAGTTAAAGATGGAGCTCTTCAGGGGTATAATGTAAATCAGGCTAAAAGCGACTGGGGTTATCTTTATCAACTTGCAACTAGTAACGATATGTCCAATGATACGCTTTATAATAAAGTTGATTCCTTGTTGGATGTATCAAGTTTAATCGATTTGGTACTTTACACCAACTTTTTAGCCAATGGAGAGTTTCCTGCTAAAGCGGCTTGGTTTAGGGTGGTTGATACCTCTGGAATTAAAGTAAAATGGCGTTATCATTTAAATGATATGGACGATGTTTTAGGATTAAATAAAAATCCTGGTACTTTTCCTAATATTAATGCTGATTTAACATTTTGTCAGCATGAATTTCTTTTTGGAAATTCTAATGATTCAAGTTTAGCTCATCTTAAAATTTTTAAATCATTACTTGCAAATCAGCGTTTCAAATCAAAATACGTTAACCGTTATTCCTATTTACAAACAACCAGTTTTAAATGCCAGTCTTTTTCTCAATATATTACAGCCTTTCAAAACACATTAAAAAATCAAATGATTCAACATTGTTATCGTTGGGGTGCTAATGATACCATTTGGAACTTATGTGTTGATACCATGAAATATTGGGTTAATCAACGCTGTAATAATTTAACTGACGATATTAAAAATTGTTACAATGTAACAGGGCCTTATCGTTTTTGTGTGGAGGTAGAGCCAGCAGGTTCTGGAGCATTGGAGCTGAATGAGGTTCCATTTTATGAGGAAAATACTGTAAATTATTTTGGCAATGTTAATTTTATTGCTGTAGCTCGCCCGGGAGAAAATTATTATTTTGATCATTGGGAACCAAAAGACTTTTCACTTTCTGCTAGTCAGCAAAAAACAGATAGTGTATCTTGGTTTTTTCAAAATATATCGTGTTTAAAAGCGGTATTTAAATTGAAAGAGGCGCATTTGCTTACCGGAGAGCCTGCCGTTCCTACAGGTTTTTCTCCTAACGGAGACGGGAATAATGATGTGTTAAATGTATATGGAACACTAAAAGCTTCTGATTTTAAATTGGAAATTTATAACAGATGGGGTGAAAAATTATTTTACACAACCGATAAATCTAAAGGTTGGGATGGTACATACAATGGTGCAGAAGTTCCTATTGGTGTTTACGCATACATTTACAGAGTTAATATTGAAGGGAAAATTATTCAAAAAAGTGGTAGCGTTACTTTAATAAGATAAAATTCATGAAGAAAATATACTATTCCTTTTTACTGATTGTTTTTTGTACGTTTTTAAATGCTCAAGACGTTCATTTTTCTC
>CAZTCG010000229.1:2754-3570 GCA_964612005.1 uncultured Flavobacteriaceae bacterium
AATAAATCCTGCTTATACTGGCTTATTTGATGGATATCAACGTGCAATTATTAATTATCGTTCTCAGTGGACATCAGCTGGCAGTCCATTTAAAACCATGGCTGCATCATTTGATGCTGAAGTAGGTTTGAAAAAACAAAAAAACGCCTATTTAGGAATAGGAGGTATGTTGTTTCAGGATGTTGCAGGTGCAGCTAATTGGAAACAATTTAAAGGAGATTTATTTGTAAATGGCATTGTAAAAGTTGGTAAGTTAAGTCATTTGGCAGTTGCTGCAGGCGGTGGTTTTGGTCAAAATTCTGCTGATTTTAACAGTCTTACATTTGGTAATCAGTATAATGGTAAAGATTTTTCTACTGAATTGGCAAGTAATGAAAGTATAGTATTTCGCAATTTTACATACAATGATATATCTGCAGGTGTAATATATGAATTTGATAAAACCAAAGTTGCTTTTGAACATAATGATTCATACCGTTTTTTTATTGGTTTAGCCGGATATCATTTGAATAAACCCAAAATGTTATACGGAGGCGCACTTGATCAAAAAATTAACCAGAAATATGTGTTTACTTTTTCCGGTCAGTATGATATTAAAGGAACAAAAATGTCAGTGATGAGTAATAATTATTACATGATGCAAGGTAAATTTAAACAGCTTAATCTTGGAGCAATGTTACGTATTCGTTTTAATGACCAAACAAAAATTACCGGGTTGGTTCATGAAACAGCCTTGGATATTGGATTCAATTTCAGAAGCAAAGATGCTTTTATACCATGCATAATGTTTGAGATGAAAGGATTTATGGTTGGTTT
>CAZTCG010000230.1:0-956 GCA_964612005.1 uncultured Flavobacteriaceae bacterium
GAAGCTAGTGAACAGAAATGAATACAAACGTAACCAATTCTGCCCCATATTAAGAGTATCGCCTAAGGCATTTGGTATAGGGAGAAGGATGCCAATTGTTGGAAAATATTTAAGCTGATTCTGAGGCAGTTAATCGTTAAAATCAATTATTAGTTGCTATTTGGATGAAGAATGGTCAATATAATGAGTTAATTTTGCGCCATGCGGCAAAAAATCTGGCTCATAATATTGGCATTTATTACTTTATCGAGTTGTGGCATATATAGTTTCACTGGGGCAACTATAGAGGGTAAAAACATACATATACATTTATTAGAGAACAAAGCTCAAAATGTGGTGCCGAGTCTTGCTGCCACTATGACAACTAAAATTAGGGCCAGAATTCTATCCCAAACTGGCCTATCTCCGGTTACCAGCACCGATGCCGATTATGATATAACAGGCGCAATTACAGGCTACACAGTTACAGTTTCGGGTGCACAAAACACCCAAATAGCTACAAAAAACAGGCTTACTATTAGTATATTTATAATTTTCATTTTCATTTTTTTTCAGATGCTAAAATAGCAATAAATTGTTGTACGGTTTCTTCAAGAGATGAAAAAGATTTTCCTCCTGCAGCATTGATGTGCCCGCCACCATTGAAGTGTTTCCTTGCAAATTGATTGACATCAAAATCGCCTTGAGATCTAAAGGATATTTTGATGATTCCTTCTTCTTTGTTTTCAATGAAAATAGCTGTAAAATCTATGCCATTAATACTTAAGCCATAATTTACAATACCTTCAGTGTCTCCTTTTTGATGTCCAAACGCGTCTAATTCTTCTTGACTTAACGTAATGTACGACGTTTTATATTGGTCTAAAATTTTTAAATTTTGAAGTGCTTTGCCTAATAATAACAAACGATTATAGCTAGAATTGTCAAATAATAAGTTGTGTATTTCACTATTTTTA
>CAZTCG010000230.1:966-3569 GCA_964612005.1 uncultured Flavobacteriaceae bacterium
TTCCTTTTTCAATTAAATCGGCAACACATTGATGCGTTTTACTGGTTGTTTTTGGGAAACGAAAACTTCCAGAATCAGTAACAATTCCTGTATATAAGCATGTGGCAACCGTTTTATTGATGTAATTTTCATAATTTAATTGGTAAATAAAATCATAAATCATTTGGCAAGTAGAACCATAGGAAGTATCTGAAAAAGTATAAGTGGCATATCCATCAGGAAATTGATGATGATCAATCATGATGCTTGTCGCTGTTAATGTTTCAAGAACCTTTTCCATGGCTTCACCTGTGCGGTGTAATGCATTAAAATCGAGTGTAAAAATCATTTCACAATCTTGCAAAATTGCTTTGGATTGCTCTATATTACGTTCAAAAATTAAAACGTTTTCACTTTCAGGTAACCAAGATAAGAATTCAGGAAATTCATTTGGCGCTATTACAACAACGTCATGTTGTAATTGCTTTAAGATATGATATAGTCCTAAAGTTGACCCCATAGCATCTCCATCTGGATTTCTATGTGGAATAATCCCTATTTTTTTTGGAGTAGCTAAAAGTGATTTAATCGCTTCGATTTCGTTTATTTGCATCATACTGCGAATATATTATTTTGTAAGCTATTGTGCAATAATTATGCCTAACGTTTTAATGAAAAATGCCCTTTTATGATTTTACCATCAGCTAATTTCATTTGAAACCAATAATCTGAACTCGGTAAGTTTGCTCCACTCAATGTTCCGTCCCAAACTTGATTTCGTGCATTAATTTGATGAATTAACTTTCCATATCGATCAAAAATTTCAATAGTGCTACTTTGCAAGTTACGTTGGTTAAGGTTTTTAATACTCCAAAAATCATTAATTCCGTCGCCGTTGGGTGTGAAAAACTTCGGATAATCTAAAATGTAAAATGTAGCGGGAACAACACCACAATTTTTAGTGTCTTTAACATAAACGGTATAGGCTCCTTCAATTAGGTTTGTGAAAGTTGGTGAACTTTGGTAATTTGTTCCATCCAATGAAAAAACATAAGTACTTATTCCAGTATAATCAACGGTTATGCTATTGTTTTCTGAGAAATCATTAATAATAATGTTGTTAATTGTTGCAATTCCTGAGGGCGTAACGGTAAACGTTTTGGTTTTTGAACAGTTTGAAGCATTCGTTAGAATTACTGAATAGTTTCCTGAATTTGTTACAGTAATTGTTTGTGTATTTTGAGCAGGATTGGTATTCCAAGAATAACTTGTAAATCCAGTACCTGCATCTAGAATTGTTGAAGTATTTTCACACAGTCCAACTTCTTCATCTGTAATTATTGCTGGAAACGTATTTACAATTAATTCTACAGGATAATCTGAGTAACATCCTTGCATATTGGTAATTCTAGCATAAATAGTTTGCTGATTCGGAGTTGAATTTGCATAAATTGAGGGTAATGCTGTTGTACTTGTAGTTGATGCAAAAAATGAAATCGAATAACTTGAAGGTAAATTGGTAAATAAATCGGGGATGATTTCTGTTAAATTAAATTCGGTGATACCGTCTTGATTTGCATCAATATCACATTCTGAAAAACGTGTTTGATTGATAATTAAATCAACAGCATATTCTATTGATATTGTTCCTGTTGTTTCGCAATTGCCACCATAATTTATTGTTACCGAATAATCACCTGCCGAAGTTACTAGATATGTTGGGTTTGTTTCACCAACTAATGCATTATTGTTTTTAAACCATTGATATCCAATTGCGCTAGTTTGAGTGGCATTTAAGGATAAAGTTTGAGTAGGGCACAGTGCAGTTCCAGCCGAAATTAAACGATCTTCACCTAAGTCTATTTCAAAATTAAAGCTGCCACCGCCTAAAAAAATCGCCGAATCGTATCTATAATTTCCTTCGTCTGCAATTACTAGTTTAATGTGATAAGTATCTCCAGGGATTACATCAGATTGTGCCGTTAAAATTTTGGTTTGTCCATTAAAATTTGTCGGATGATTGATGTCATTAAAAGCATCAAAATAAGCAGCATTTGCAGGCGGACAAATAGTTCCAGGACCTCTTACGGTATTTACTTTTACAGGAATATTCGTATTAGGAACTACGGCTAAATTTTGATAATTTGGATCTCCATTTCTTTTCAATAAGAAGGCAAAACCATCGGTATAATTACATTGATTTGCAGATGGATTCAATAAATATTGTTCGGACGAAAAAATATAATCAAAACTAATATGATCTCCTTGCGGAATAAAATCAAATTCCAAAACGGTTGCATTAAAGGTATTAGTTAATCCTAATGCCTGATTTAAATCGGGGTCGCCATTCCATCCCATATTTCCACCGTCATCAGAAAGAGATGCATTTGGTCCAATGGTATTGATTGTTTTTCCAGTCGTTAATATAATTCCGTTTGTAAAAGGAAATCCCGTTCCAGTTGCCTCAAAATAGCCATAACTTTTTTCACCTGAAGTAAAATTACCGCCCGATAAAGTTACATTAAAAACATTTGCACACGGACTATTGATTAATTTATCTTGAACCAATTGCTGTGCTGTGAAGCTTTCGTCTACGGAAATGTATTGTGCACTTCCAAATTGAA
>CAZTCG010000231.1:0-515 GCA_964612005.1 uncultured Flavobacteriaceae bacterium
TTTTATTGTCATCTACAAAAACAAATAAACGATATGCTCCTTCATCCACATTGGTTAAAAGTAAAGCGTTTTTTTTTTTTGATTTTTTTAGTTTACCCGAAATTTCATTTGGTTTATTTTCTTTATCACCTCCGGTTTTTAAGTCTGTACTTTCAGGATAAAATTGCCATTTATAATTTAATTTGTTAGCATCGGCGTCTCTTGCAAATACGGCAAATGAATAACTGCGATCTTGCTCAAGTATCAGTTCCTTATCATACTTTTTCCCATCAACCACAACTGAATCAATTGTTGGAGAATTGTTACTTAGTTTTGCCTCAGACCAATTGCTTGCTAATGCATCTACCGCCTCCGTTGGTTTTCCTGATTCTCCAAATAATCCATACCAGGTTGAAGTGTATTCTTGCTTTTGCCCCCATAAAAAGGCAAAAGAACCAATGCATTGATTTCTGTTTGCTTTAATACATCGTTTGTATCTGGAATCATAAACTGCTTTTTTCTCTGAACTACTTTGC
>CAZTCG010000231.1:546-3539 GCA_964612005.1 uncultured Flavobacteriaceae bacterium
GATTTTCCCCAGCTGGTTTTAGGAGATTCCCAATGCCCGTTAGGCCCCCACTCAGTAATCATATATGCTCCTTTATAGTTTCCTTGATTTAATATTGTTTGCACCTGCTCAATATCGCCGTAGGTGTTAATACCATATATATCTATGTCGGTCATTACTTCATTTATAAATTTTACTTTCTCTAGTGTTGTACCTGCTGTAACTGTAGCTGTTGGATGATTTTTATCTAATTCATGAATCATTTTAGCGATATCATTAACACATGACCAAACTTTGGTATTTCTGTATTTAATTACAGCTTCTCTAAAATTATCTAATTGTTGTTTTACCTTTAATGTATCATTGTAATCAAACCCATGACGTTCGTGGTTAACCCATAAACCTAGCATTACTTTTAGTCCTAGTTTATGTGCTTCATCTAAAATACTTGTTGCTTGTTCTAATCCCCAAGTTCTTATGGTATTGCCACCAGCATCTTTTACTTCTTTTAAGTGAACTGTTCCACCAGCACCTTTAATATAAAAAACCTCATTATCAACAAATAAATTCCATTGCCCGGAATCTTTCACCAATTTTACCTGCTGAGAGAAAACAAGTTGAGTTAAAAAAAGAAAAACGATATGTAAAACTATTTTTCTCACAGATAAGTTTAACTTATTGTAATTTTTACAATAATATAAAAAACAATATAACTTTACAACTAATTTAATGAATTGAAATTGGAATTTTTGTTTTGTATAGGATTATATTTGTTTCACACTTAAAATTTAAATCAATGAAAATAATTTTAGCACTGCTATTAATAATCATAAGCTTTTCATTTTCTATTGGGCAAAAAAAAATGAGCGAGCAAGATATCAGAACACTTATAAAATCATTGACGGTAGAGCAAAAAATTGCACAAACCTGTCAACTAACATTAGATGGCATTTTATTAAAGGATAAAACAACTGATAAACTGTTTGATCCACCTTTGATAGATACAAATAAACTTAAAGAACTTATAAAAGAGCAACAAATTGGATCAATTCTTAATGTTAGTTCACATTCGTTGGACTTAAAAACATGGCGAACTTTAATGAAACAAATACATCAATTTTATTTAAAAGGAACGACTAAAATTCCCATTTTATATGGAATCGATGCTATACATGGAGCGAATTACGTGCGAGAGGCAACTTTATTTCCACAGGAAATTGGGATGGCAGCAAGCTGGAACAAAGAGTTAGCTGAAGAGGCAGGTAAAATTACAGCATATGAAACTAGAGCTTCCGGTGTTCCTTGGAATTTTTCACCGGTATTGGATTTAGGAAGACAACCATTATGGTCGCGTTTTTTTGAAACTTTAGGTGAAGACCCTTTCTTAGCATCACAAATGGGCTCCTCAATGGTTAAAGGATATCAAGGAAAAGATTTAAACTCACCTTACTCAGTTGCTGCTTGCATGAAACATTTTGCCGGATACAGTGCATCAAAATCAGGAAGAGACAGAACAGATGCTTGGATTTCTGATAGGGTAATGAATGAATTTTATTTACCAACGTTTCAAGATGCTGTAAAAAACGGTGCAATTACAGCAATGATAAATAGTGGAAGTGTAAATGGTATTCCCGGGCACATCAATAAAAATTTAATACAACATAAATTAAAAGACGAATGGAGATTTAAAGGATTTACTGTATCAGATTGGGAAGATATTAGGTTATTGCACACTTTATATAAAGTTGCTCAAAGTCATCAAGAGGCAATTGCGATGACAGTAAATGCAGGATTAGACATGAGCATGGTTCCTTACTACGAAAATTACAAGGAATATTTACAATTATATAAAAAAAATGTTGAGCAAAATAAAATTACAATGAAACGATTGGATGATGCTGTATTTAGAATTTTATGGACAAAAAATAAATTAGGTTTATTTGAACAGCCCTATTTTGATGAAAGCTATTATCCTGATTTTGCTTCCGAAAAATTTCAATCAAAAGCACTACAACTAGCTGAAGAATCTATTACGCTACTTAAAAATGAAGATAATATTTTACCGTTAAAAAATACAGATCGAATCTTTCTAATTGGTGGAGCAGCCGAAAACTCCATTTATTTAAATGGCGCATGGACTCATACCTGGCAAGGCGTAGATACTAGTTACAAAAACACAAAAGCATTAAGCATTAAGGATGCTTTAGCAAGAAAATTCAACAACCTTAATTACAAAAAAGGATATGAAATAAATACTCAAAACAATTGGGAGAACTGTTCTTTTCTAGACACAAACGGGATTTATAAAGAAGCGTTAAAACACGATAAAATAATAATTTGTTTAGGTGAACTTCCTTCAACTGAAAAACCAGGCGATATTAAAAGTTTGAATTTATGCAACGAACAACAACAGTTGTTAATGCACTTAGCAAAAACAAACAAACCAATTATATTAATTTGTTTGTTTGGTCGCCCGCGAATTATTCGTGAAATAGAACCCTTTTCAAAATCGATAATACAAGCCTATTTACCTGGTGACTGGGGAGGCATTGCAATAAGCAATGTCCTAAGTGGAGAAGTAAATCCAAGCGGAAAATTGCCTTATACTTATCCAAAATTTGATGGGGTAATTGAAGCATACGACAGAACTTTTTTTGATGATAAATCTGGAAAAAATAACAACTCTGCATTTGATCCACAATGGGAATTTGGACATGGGCTTTCGTATACAAATTTCAAGTATAGTAATCTTATGTTGTCCAAAACTAATTTTAAAAACGAAAATGATTCAATAGTTGCGAGTATTACCATTGAAAATACAGGAAATAAATCAGGGAAGGAAGTTATTCAATGGTATATTCGAGATGAATATGCTTCTGTTGCACCTGCAATTAAAAAATTAAAACATTTTGAAAAAATTGAATTAAAACCCGGTGAGAAAAAAGTAGTAAATTTTACAATTAAGAAAGCGCAGCTCCAATTTATTGATGCAAACAATCAATTAATTATTGAGC
>CAZTCG010000232.1:0-3537 GCA_964612005.1 uncultured Flavobacteriaceae bacterium
ATAATCAAAAGAAGCATAACCTTTTGAAATGGACTTTAATCTATCGTAAAAATCAAATACAATTTCACCCAATGGCATTTCAAAAATCATTTCAACACGATCGGTTGTTAAATAGGTTTGATTGATGATTTGCCCTCTTTTTTCAATACATAATTTCATTACTGAACCAATGAATTCTGATTTGGTAATGATACTTGCTTTAATGAAAGGTTCTTCAATAAAATCTATTCGTGCCGGATCAGGCAAATCGCTTGGATTATTTACGGTTACAATTTCACCATTGGTTTTATGTGCAAGGTAAGATACATTAGGAACAGTAGTTATTACAGTCATGTTAAATTCACGTTCCAAGCGTTCCTGAATGATTTCCATGTGTAACATTCCCAAAAAGCCACATCTAAAACCAAAACCAAGTGCGGCTGAGGCTTCAGGTTCCCAAGTCAATGAAGCATCATTGAGTTGTAATTTTTCCATACTGTAACGTAACTCCTCAAAATCTTCAGTATCTACCGGATAAATACCAGCAAATACCATTGGCTTTACGTCTTCAAATCCTTGTATTGCTTCAGTGCATGGGTTATCTAAAGTGGTAATGGTATCTCCAACTTTTACTTCTTTGGCTTCTTTTATGCCTGAAATAATATAGCCTACATCACCTGTTTTAACAATATCTCTCGGTTCCTGCTTTAAACGAAGCGCACCAATTTCATCTGCAGAATAGGTTGCGCCAGTGTTTACAAATTTTACTTTATCACCTTTTTTTATCGATCCATTATAAACTCTATAATAAGCAATGATACCGCGGAATGAGTTAAATACTGAATCAAAAATTAATGCTTGTAAAGGTGCGTTTTCATCGCCTTTTGGGGCAGGGATTCTTTCTACGATTGCAGCTAGTAAATCATGAACCCCCATTCCGGTTTTCCCTGAAACAGCCATAATTTCTTCACGCTTGCATCCTAACAAATCAACGATTTGATCTTTTACCAATTCTGGCTCAGCGCTAGGCAAATCAATTTTATTTAAAATAGGAATAATCTCTAAATCATGTTCAAGTGCTAAGTATAAATTGGAGATTGTTTGTGCCTGAATTCCTTGTGCTGCATCAACAATTAATAAAGCACCTTCGCAAGCAGCAATGGAACGCGATACTTCATAGCTGAAATCAACATGCCCAGGAGTATCAATTAAATTTAAAACATATTTTCCTTTATCTTTTAAATCGCCATTATATTCATAATCCATTTTTATGGCATGGCTTTTAATAGTTATGCCACGCTCTTTCTCCAAGTCCATATCATCCAATACCTGAGCCTGCATTTCACGTTTAGAAACCGTGTTGGTGTATTCTAATAAACGATCGGCTAGTGTGCTTTTGCCATGATCAATATGTGCTATAATGCAAAAATTTCTAATATTCTTCATCTCGGTCAACTTCAATTTTTGAGGCCACAAAGATAGGAATTAATAGCTGAAATATTGGTAGTTTATGAAAAGAATAAATTCGTAATTTGGCATGTTAATTATCAAAAATTATGAGCAAATTATTAGGTTATCTGTTTTTCTTTTTAATTCTGTCATTTTCAATCGGCGCTCAAAATCCAAGAAAAACGAAAATTGTTATTAAAACCTCTGCAGAATGCGAGTTTTGTAAAAAAAATTTGGAAAAAAATTTAGCTAAAACAAAAGGAATTAAAAAAGTAGAATGTGATTTTGTAAAGCATGAAATAACTTTGGTTTATAATTCAAGAAAAATTACTGCAGAGGAAATAAAAAAACAAGTTGTTGCTTTGGGTTATGATGCTGATGATCTAAAAGCAAACTTTGATAAATTCAAAAAAATTGACCATAAAAAATAAACCATTTTTGGGACAGTTGAGATTGTGATTTATAGAGATAAAATTTCATGGTTCAATAGTTGTATATTTGCAGGGTATGAAAAAAATAATTCCTTTTTTACTTTTAAATTTAGCTTGTTTTAATGCTTTTTCCCAATCAGATTCTTCTAGTTATTATAAATTAAATGAGCTTAAGGAAAAAAAGATTGCTTATCATAAAATTACCAATGGAGAACAAGATGGATATAGAATTAAGATTCATTTTGGTCAAAATAGAGATTTGGCTTTAGATATAAAGTCAAAATTTTTATCAAAGTACAGAGATGTGGCTGCTTATGAAGAATATCAACAACCAAATTTTGTAATTTTGGTAGGTGATTTTAAAACTAAACCAGAGGCTTACGGATTTTTAGCTAAGATTAAAAATGATTTCTCTGCTGCCTTTATTGTTAAAGATAGAATAAGACCACAACAGTCTAATTAAATTTATTTTCTATTCTCAATTCCCTTTAATTTTCTCTTTTAAACACTCAATTTTGTTTTTTTAGTCAGATTAGTTACTTTTGCGACCTTAAAATGAAAAACGTTTTCGTAACTTTTTGATTAACAGTAATATAATAAAAACAAACAATGAGTGATTCAATTATCTATTTAGTACCTGCCCTTGGTTTATTGGGCTTAATTGTAATGGCAATTAAATCTGCATGGGTTAGTAAACAAGATGCTGGTGACGCAAACATGAAAGAATTAGCCGGATACATTGCTTCAGGCGCAATGGCATTCTTAAAGGCTGAATGGAAAGTATTAGCCTACTTTGTTGTTGTAGCTGCTGTTTTATTAGGTTGGTCAGGTACAGTTCATGAAGTAAACGGACACACTATTCATTCTCATTGGTTAATTGCTGTTGCATTTATCATTGGAGCTGTATTTTCTGCTACTGCAGGTTATATAGGAATGAAAGTGGCAACAAAAGCGAATGTTCGTACAACTCAGGCAGCTCGTACAAGTTTAGCTCAGGCATTAAAAGTATCTTTTACAGGTGGTACTGTAATGGGATTAGGTGTTGCAGGTTTAGCTGTATTTGGTTTGGGTGGATTGTTTATAGTATTCTATAAAATGTTTGCTGATGGGGCATTAGTTACCGGTGATGAAATGAAACGTGCTATAGAAGTTTTAACCGGTTTCTCTTTAGGTGCAGAATCAATTGCGTTATTTGCTCGCGTTGGTGGTGGTATTTATACTAAAGCAGCTGATGTTGGAGCTGACTTAGTAGGTAAAGTTGAAGCAGGTATTCCTGAAGATGATGTTCGTAATCCGGCTACTATCGCAGATAACGTTGGGGATAATGTTGGTGACGTAGCAGGTATGGGGGCAGATTTATTCGGTTCTTACGTTGCAACAATTTTAGCAACGATGGTATTGGGACAGGAGATTGATGCAGCAAATGATAAATTTGGTGGTTTATCGCCTATTTTATTACCAATGGTAATTGCAGGCTTAGGCATTGTTTTCTCTATTATTGGAACTCTTTTTGTTCGTGTTAAAGGCGAGAAAGATTCAGTGCAAAACGCATTGAATTTAGGTAATATTATTTCTATCGTATTAACTGTTGTCGCTTCTTATCCATTAGTAAAATGGATGTTACCTGAAACGTTAAGCTTAAGAGGTTATGAATTTACTAGCATGAATGTATTCATTG
>CAZTCG010000233.1:0-1673 GCA_964612005.1 uncultured Flavobacteriaceae bacterium
TCCATTTTCAATGTTCCATGTATTTCTGCTCCATACCGGAAAACGCAAATCATAACAAATTAAGGGACAAAATTTCCATCCTTTATATTCTACAATTATTTTTTCAGTTCCCGCATTAAAATAGTTGTTCTCGCAAGCCATCCTAAATAAATGGCGTTTATCGTAGCTATAAAAGTTACCATCCGGATTTACCCAATACAAGCGATTATAAAAATGTTGCTGTTCATTAATTGCAATGCTCCCAACAATTGCGGCATTTTTAAATTTTGCCATTTGCTTCATCCACATCAAGCCTTCGCCTTCCTCTTCCTCAGCCAATTGAGTACGATTTACCGCAAAACCCGTAGTGAACATTTCTGGTAACACAATTAAATCTGTCGTCTCTTTAATGGAATCAATTTTATCTGAAAATCGTTTTAAGTTTTCCTCTTTGTTTTCCCAAACTAAATCCGATTGTATAATGGTAATGTTGATATCCTGCATGTGATTAATTTTCTAAATCAAAACGAATACGATAAGCTAAACCAAAGTTGATGAAAAATGGAATTTCATTTTTACGAAACAATATGGAATTATTGATTTCATTTTCGGGTTTATTTCTAGTGTTGTAATGATAATCCAATAAACGATAATTAATCATTCTTCCTACCTCTGCGTATAGCACAAATCTTTTTAACAAATAAAACTCTACATATGCTTTTATACTCATATCATCTATTCGCATATAATTATGTTCAGCACTTTTAAGCAAAAATGAACGCGTGTATGATCGATAGTTAATTCCGGTATAAACAACATGTTTTTTTAATGCATATTCGAACCTGTAAAATGTTGGGAATGTACCGTATAATTGCATTTTGTTATTGATTTTCCAATCAGCACTAACAATAGGAACTATAAAATTTCCGAAAAATTCTTTATTATAAAACAACCCAAATTTTAAAGACAAATTAGGATTTATTTTTTTTGTGGCAAGAGCAAAAACTCCCGGTTGAAACTGGTAGGATGAGTATGCATCTCCTTGTGTTCCCGCAACTTTAGGCATGGCCAAAATAAGCCATTTCCATTTTTGTGATGGAGTTTGATATTGTAAACCAATTGGTAAAATAAAGGCGAAAAAATCTGTAGATAACTGTATATTATCTTTTGCTTGTTGATTAGTAAAAGGAATCGTTTGATTTGTTTTAATCTCAGTTGAATAATTCAACGACTCGGTAAAACCTCGTATGATAATTGTTTTTGTAGAATCAATTTTGATTGGCAGGGTAATATTTAGTGCGTAATTATTTAAAAAATTATTGCCACTAAAACTATCGGTATAATTTGATTGAACACGTTGATTATTTATATTGATTAAATCTACATAGGGCTGTGCATGAATAATAGTCGAAATAAGGATAACTATACATGCAAGTAGATTTTTCTTTAAAATAAACATCACTTATTGAATGAAATTACTGAGTAACTTCTTGTTCCACTGTTTTTTTAAACATACCAAAAATATGATCCATATCTTTTTCAGGAATATATCCTTTAGATAATGCATAAATTCCTTTTTCTGTTTGCCCAAGAACAACAGGATATTCTTTTATGCCCATTTTTTTAATTTGCTCAAATTCGTTCATTGTTAATTTATGAAACTCATCATGGTTCGTGCGCTTTAATAATTCATC
>CAZTCG010000233.1:1683-3522 GCA_964612005.1 uncultured Flavobacteriaceae bacterium
ACTTTTTAATTAAACACTCTTCTTTTTGACCTGCATGCGCTTTAATAATTCATCAGCATCAACATCGTGGTTTTTTGCCAACTCCATATACACTTCACGTTCATTGATATTTTTACCATTGTAAAAATGTTCGAACTGAATATCGTGCGCAAACTCAACGCTACCTTCGGGTTTCATCGATTTAAATGCAGTTAATGCAATAGCTGGTTTAATGGAGTTGCAAATGAAAGTTCCTTCTTTAACCAATTCGTGAAACTTCGTACCAAACTTCACTCCCGAATACTGCTCAACTTTTGGAATAGCTTCATCAAAAAAAGTTTTCATTTTACTAATTTCAACGATCGACTCGCCAACTACCATTCCGGCGCTGTAAGTTATAAAATCAAACTCGTTTCCATATTTAACTTGCATATCATCCAATACTCTTCCAAAGGCATAACACCAGATACACATAGCATCTTGTATGTATAAAATTTTAGGTTTGCTCATTTTTTATTTCGGGGGTTTTATGAAATTTATTTTGTTTTTTACTCCAGATCATAAATGCAATTCCAGCAACAATAAACGGAATACTTAAAATTTGTCCCATATTTAACTGCATCCCTTTTTCAAAAGATGCCTGGTTTTCCTTAATGGTTTCGGATATAATGCGCTCTGTAAACAATAATGCGATAAATAATCCGAAGAAAAATCCTTTTGGAAATTGTTCTCTTTTTTTCAACCACAACCAGAAGAATAATAAAAATAAGAACAAACAAAATCCGGCTTCGTATAATTGAGCAGGATGCCTGGGTATGGCAAAAACATTTAAAGTAAATGTATCAGATGCTTTTTGCTGTTCGCTAATTAATTGCATGGGATCTATAAACAGATGCTTATCTTCAATTGGTGTTCCTCCGCTGTACCACATTACTTCACTGGCTACTTTCAGCATTGAATCAACCGGTAAAACCTGTTTTGCTTTAATAGTAACATGAAGCATAGATACATGATGATTGTTCATCATCGAATCTTTTCCTGCCCACTGATAATCTACTTTATCAATATTTTTTAAGCTACTTTTTATTACCTGATCAAGCGGATTGACAAAAACAAACCCAAAATTACTTTCTGTTGGTTTACCTATAATTTCGGAGTTCATTAAATTACCTGTGCGGATACACATGGCAGAAATAGCAACAACGATAATCAATCGGTCAAAAATCCACAACCAATCCTCTTTTGTTTTTTTGCAGTACAGCCACATGGCAATTAAAATGCCTATTGCACCTCCATGGCTAGCCAAACCACCTTCCCAAATTTTAATAATGTCAAGAGGATGCTGAATAACTGTTTTAAAATCATAAAACAACATGTGACCTAAACGTGCGCCTAAAACAGTTCCGAGAATAATATATAAAGTTAGCGTATCTAAATCTTTTTGAGAACGTTTTTCAGCTTTAAAAACAATATTCATTATTACCTGACTGAGAATAAAAGCTGTGGCAAACAATAAACCATACCAACGCACTGGCCAGTTTATACCAGGAATGGTAAACATTTCTGGGTCTGCATTCCAAATTACATACAAAAGTTGACTCATGAGGGAAACAAAAATAAGTAAATTAATGAACTTGTAAGCGAATTGATTAATGACTTATTGCTTATTTATTTAGTTGTTTGAGGTTTGGGTGTTTCTTGTTTTTGTTTGGTTGTTTGATGTTTGGTTGTTGTAAGTTTCTTTTGAGATTACAACTAAAAATAAGAAAAAGGCAATTGAAATAAAATAAATCATCAAATTGTATCTACCCCCGACTAATGACTATGGTCTGACGACTTCAAAGTAAATAAATAGTAATT
>CAZTCG010000234.1:0-3238 GCA_964612005.1 uncultured Flavobacteriaceae bacterium
TATTAGTTATAAATAAAGTTACTAAATCTACTTATATACTAACTGATATAAAGCTCATGGGAAAAGCAGTGCTAATTACAACATCAATTATTGCATTTTGCATCGGGTTTATTTTTTTTATTCCAATTTTGAGAATCCTATTCAGATTTGAACTTCTCAATTTTCATTTATGGATAATTGTAATAACTTGTATTACTATAATGCAGATTTTGTTTTTGGGAATAAAACGAATTACTTTTCGATTCTAAAACGGCACAAATGTAACCCCAATCATTGCATTAAAGCGTTGTGTTGGGTAACGATCCCATCTGTAATACCTAACATTCCCAATATTATTGAAGTTCACAAAGAAAGAAAGCATTTTACTGTATCTGTATTCTGCTCCTAAGTTAATGTCGGCAAATCCCTTTAACTGAATTGCTTTTTCAGTGCTTATGCCATCTTTCCATTCTTTTTGTAATGCCCATTGTTTGCCAACGTAAAACAGATCTGCTTTTACAATTATTTTATCTTTTAAATTATATCTTCCAGACAAGTTAATATCAAAATCCGGACGATGCCAAGCTTTTGCACTGCTATCCAATTGATAGCCGTAGTAATTACCTCTTGCAATTACATTAATTTTTTCTTTCAACTGATATTTTAATTCTCCTGTAACTTGTAATAGCGCAGCATCGTTGTATACTACTTTAAATTTATTATTAAAGTAATCATCATAATTAATCAGGAAGAAGTGCATGTTTTTATAGGTGCCATAACTCACCTTTGCATCGTATGATGTTTTGGCACTTAACACGCCTCTGATACCGGCATGCGCGGTTATTAAATTAAAGGTGTTTAAATAATTTTGGTTTGAG
This sequence comes from uncultured Flavobacteriaceae bacterium, assembly GCA_964612005.1. Taxonomy (GTDB): domain Bacteria; phylum Bacteroidota; class Bacteroidia; order B-17B0; family Aurantibacillaceae; genus JADJDM01. The sequence continues at coordinate 858 of CAZTCG010000234.1, forward strand.
TAAATAAATGGATTTGCATTGACAAAACTTCTGAATGAATTTTTCTGTAAGCCACCACTTAATCCCGCATAAGGAATAATGAAGTTGTTGTAAATATCATAATGTATATTCAGTTTTGGAGAGAAATAAAATTTAGTGGTAGTATCTGAAAATTTATCGGCAGCTAAATTAATACCCACATCCACTTTCCATTTTTTTCCACCTGCTTCAAAGTATGGGTTTAATCGTACAATTAAATTGTTGGTGGTATCTCTTGCAGATTTTGTGTTGTAATAATCAACGGAAATAAGCGTATTTAATTTTTCCTTGTTAACGAAAAAGTTAAGTAATCCTTCTGCGTTTATATTGTTTTCAGCCGTTTCAAAATTATCAGTAATGTTGTAGTAATTCAGTTTTATATCATGATTAATTTTATTGGAATCGGTGTAGTAGCTTTTTAAATTTAGTTTTCCATCAATTGTATTAAAAAGTTGTTTTCTGAATGCTAATGATTCATCAAATTTTTTGTCTAACGAATCCGGATATCCATAAAAGTGATTTGCATTTCTGTTATAATTAAGATCAGCACTCAAACAATGTTTTTTATAGTATTTTTTTACATAGGTTTTTAATTCATTATCGCTAAACCCAGCAAAACCTAATCCTTCAGGTGTATAACGAGCAGAAAAATGCCTGTAATAAGCACCGTATTGATAATCTTTTGAACGAAGATTGTTAATGAAAAATTCAGCTAAGGGACTATTGTAATTCCCGACACCCATTTTTAAATAGGAGTAATACAATTTTGATAAAGGTTCATTTACCATTTTAGCAGCAACAATAGGTTGAGCAGCATAGGTAGTGTGAATTATTTTAGGAGAGATGCCTAATTCTTTATTTTTTAATTTTTTTACGGTGTCTAAAATTACCGGCAAATCACTTTGTTTTACAGCATCTTTAATCTTTGCCTCAAAACCACTTTGCACTACTATATTAATTTCTTCTACTCCGGTTTGTGAAAACAGTGAGGAAGTAATTAATACAAATAAAAACAGATAGACGAATAGTTTCATTGTTCAGATTTTTGAGGTTGAAATTGAATTTTTGTCGTATCAATAACAGGAGCAATGCTATCGTATAAAATAATATCTGTTGAATTATTTTTAAATTCAACCTGCATATTAGTTTCTGAAGGAGGCATTACGCGCAGTTGTTGTTTCTCTTTAAGTTTTCTTAATTTTTCTTCTGCTAGCTTTGTAAATTCTATATGTTCAGCATTATCAACAATGGTTTGTAAAACTGCCTCAGCATTTTGTTCTTCATTTTTTTCTAAATATACATCAGCCATAATAAGCATAGCTTTTGTACTCCAAAAAGTGGTAGTGAAGGCATAATTAAATAAGCTGTTTACCGTTTTTTCAACTTCGTTAAAATCTTTTGTAGAATAGTAATATTCAGCTAATAAATAATAAGCTTCTGCGCCACTTTCATTCTTCGCATTTTTAGTCAGGTATTTTAAATCAGAGATGGATTCATCTTTTCGATTTGTTAGGTAAAGTGATTTACCTCTTATGGTTCTGGCTTCTGTAATCTGCTGAGCGCTTACTTTATCATCATCTAATACTTTTGATGCTTGTTCAACTGCTGCATCGTATTTTTTTGAATAGAATGCAGAACGCATAGCACCAAGCTTTCCGGCTAATTTGTTTTGAGCAGTTTCTGCTAATTCTTGCAACTGAATGTAAATGGGTAAACTTTTATCGTAGTTTTTATCTTTATAATTGATGTATGCTGCTTTTTGCAATGCAATTTCAGAAAATAAACTTCGTGGCTTAGCAATTACAAATTCGTAACCTTTAAGCGCATCCGCATAATTCTCTTTACTGTAAGCGCATTCTGCCATACAGAAATTGGATTCTAAACTAAATTTACCGGAAGGAAATTTTGAAATATATTTTTGTAATTCAGGAAAAGCTTGTTCGCAATTCTTATCATCATAATATAATTTACGAGCTTTTTCAAAATACTGTGCATCTAATTCGCTAGAATTTACAGAGCTTCCAATTGAAGTGAAATAATTTTCAAGGGCTTCTGGATCATTTTTAGTTTTAAAAATTTCTTTGATTAAAGGAAGTACACTTTGCGCTTCATCTGATTGAGGATTTTGTTTTACAATACGATCAAAATATTCAAATGCTTTATGATTTTTATGATCAATTAAATCAATCTTAATTTTATGACTTTTTTTACAAATAACTTACAACAAGCTGATCAAGAAATTTTTTCTGCAATCAATAGCGAAATGGATCGTCAAAAATATCAAATCGAATTAATTGCCTCTGAAAATATTGTCAGTCGAGCAGTTTTAGAGGCGCAAGGATCTGTTCTTACCAACAAATATG
>CAZTCG010000234.1:3248-3510 GCA_964612005.1 uncultured Flavobacteriaceae bacterium
TTTCGGTTATAATAAATCAATCCGATTGATGTAACACAATCATTGGCAACACTAGAGTTCGGGTATTTATCGAGTGTTTTTTTGTAATAGGCAATAGCGTTCTCATCATCTTTCATAGCTTTATAAGCTTCTGCTATTTCAAATGATACCGATGAAATATAGGGAGAAGTGCTGTAATCACTTTCTAATAATTTTAATCCGTTAATTTTATCCTGATAATTCTTTAAAAGTCCATCACAAATTGCTTTTTGATAGATAGCAT
>CAZTCG010000235.1:0-3112 GCA_964612005.1 uncultured Flavobacteriaceae bacterium
ATCCCCAACAGCAATAGTTTTACCAGCATTCCCAAAACTTCAATATTTCCAGTTAACGTCTGTACTACTTTTTTTTGTTTGTTTATTTACTGGTGAACGAATAGCAATTTGCAGAAATGTATTCAGCACCGTAATGGCATTAAAAATAAAAAGATTAAAACTTTTAAGAAAAGTTATATTAGACGGGAGAAGTGCAATGGCTGCAGAAATTGAAGAGTATAATGTTTTTCCGGTTGAGTACATCAAAAAAAACATTAGAAAATTTGAATCGAAAGCGGTTTTAAACACAGATTTCAGAATAGCAGTTTCTCATCAATTAATTGATTATTGGAAAACAAATTATGGCTACTCAGAAAACAATCATGTTGTTATTCCATGCACTCTTGATACAAAATATTTTAATGATTTATATAAAAATATAAATGAAAATAAATTGATTTCAATAAAAGAAGAACTTGGAATAAATGAAAATGATATTGTTTTGGTTTATTCAGGTTCAACTGCTCCATGGCAGTCATTTCAATTAGTCGAGAAGTTCATTTGTCCAATTATGGACCAACAATGTGAAATTAAAATTCTATTTCTATCAAAAGAAAATGAAGATAATTTAAGATTAAAAAAAAAATATAATAACCGAGTAATTATTAAATGGGTTGAGCATAAAGATGTATTAAACTATTTATCTTGTTGTGACTACGGCATACTTTTAAGGGAGCAATCAATAACCAATAAAGTAGCTTCACCTACTAAATTTGCTGAATATCTTTTTGCAGGACTTCCAGTATTAATTTCTGACAACTTAGGTGATTTTACGGAATATGTTTACAGAAATAATTGTGGGATTAATTTAACGTTGAATAATAAAAACAAATTTATTTTAATTAAAAAAAATAATTTAGAAACTAAACAATATTGCAATAATCTATCAGTTAATAATTTTAAAAAAAGCTCTTATATAATTGATGAATTATATAGTAAACTATTTTCTAATTTATGTAACTAAAACAAATAGATTTGGAATTAGTTATCACCTCATATACCCATTCTTCACCTCAGAAAAACTTGGCCAATTGTTGTAGTGCCAATTAGCAATTACTTTACAATCTTTCATTAACATTAAACCTGGATTGGAACGAATCATCGTTTTTAAAACAGTTCCATCTGCAGAAATGAAATCATATAAAGCATTGTGCTTGTGCTTGAAATTATTTATTTGATCTGCATTGGATGATGTTAAAGCATTTATAGGAATTTTATTGGCTTTACACAATTCGTAAAAATCATTTATTTTAGCATGAACCACTTCATCATCCTCAGCTTTATCCAAGTTCCAGTAGACAATATAAAAATTATATCCCTTTAAATTTAAAATGGAATCGGTAACCAAATTTCCGTTTTCATCGCTCAAACTAAAATCTACTATTTTTGGTCCATCTTCTTCTGGCGAAATAACCACAGATCCCAATGCTGAATCGTAAGCCCAGTTCAAGGTATCTTGCCAAGGCATTGTTTTATCTGTAAATTCTTTTTTCTCCCCTGTTTTTAAATTCTTGTAAATAAAACGTGATTCATAAACTGCCGGTTTATAGTTTGGACCCGGTTTCATTCCCGCGCAGATGCTTTTTCCTGGTGCGTATGCTCTAAAATCTTTAATTGGTAAATTACGAAAAGTGTAGATAGGAAACCAAATTGATAAAACTACAAATACAGAAGCTAATCCAACATTTAAAAAGTTTTTGGAAAAGAAAGGTTTGATATTGTCAATTCCTGCAAACAGTAAAGTAATTAAGTAAAGTAATGCGACATCTTTCCAGAAAGATGTCCAAGGAGTAAGCACTAAAAAGTCGCCGAAACATCCGCAGGTTGTAACTTTATTATAGCATGCTGAATAAAATGTAAGAAATGTAAAGAAAACAATTTGCAACATTAAAAGCCAAAGTGTAAGTCGCTGCAAAATGCCAATTAATAATAAAAATCCAAGTGCCATTTCTGAAACACATATAATAGTTGCAAAAGGTTGCGCAATATGTGCAAAGGATTCGAAAATTCCCCAACCGGTGGCTTCTTTAAATACCTCAAAGTATTCTTCTAATTTGTAACCAAATCCTACAGTGTCGTTTGCTTTTATCCAACCTGAAAAAATAAACAATCCACCCACTAAAAATCTTGCAACATGAGTTAACCATGAGAATTTTGAGATAAACGGTGATCCGTTTATAATAACTAATAATGAAACAAGTATAATAGAAAGTGTAGTTTTACTAAAACAATCCGGACAAATAAAATATAACAATACTGCAACCGAAGTGGAAGCAATGAATTTGAAAAGTTTACCTGATAAAAATTTTTTCATACTTTTTTACTAAAGATAATTTACAAAACTAATTGAATTGTATTAAAATGGAATTCTAGTAAAATTAATTTGTAAAATTTAACGAACAACATCAATATATTAATTGCTCATGAAAAGCGCCTATTTTATTTTCAGAATCAATGAAGTGAATTTCGTAAATCCAATAACGAGTATTGCCATTATTATCTTTTTCAAATAATAAACGATTATTATTGGGATGTAAATAATTGATAACCTCCTCACCTACTATTTTCTCGTGTGGGAATTTCCCGATTAAATGTCCACAATGTTCGTTGCCGTATTGCCAGCCGTGTTTTTTTGCGAGTGATAAAGTAAATTCATAAAATGACGCACCAGTGAGGCGCGCATAATTTTTAATAAAAAATTCTTTGCCCACCTGCCAGGCATTTTCAACATCTTGTTTTAATTTTAATTTTCGAGAATCATTTCCCAATACATAAGTTTTACCAATATCGGCCTCCCACTCTTCAAACACAGGACCGAAATCAAAAAATAAAATATCATCATCCTTTATTATTAAATCAGGTGGATTTTCACGATAAGGCAATAATGTGTTTTTACCTGAACGCACAATGCGTTTATGCCAGAATTTTTTAATTCCCAATAACTCATAGGCAATTTCATAAACTTCATTATTCAATTGCTTTTCCGATTTACCTGCAACTATTAATTTTTTTTTAATTATAGTTTCAAATAATTCCTGTGCTTTATTTTCTGCATCAATTAAATGAGATAGTT
>CAZTCG010000235.1:3122-3497 GCA_964612005.1 uncultured Flavobacteriaceae bacterium
TTCATTAATAAAATAAATGAAAGTATAAATAATAAACTAATCTTGTTTCAGAAGTTTATAATTTAAAGAGTGATTTTTATTAATCAAAAAATAAACTCCATTATTAAGATTTGAAAAATCTTGATTTTGAATCAGTTTTCCTGAATAAATTATTTGACCAAGGTTATTTGTCAATGTATATTCATCATTAAAGTTAAGAGTTGATAACTTAATATAGTCTTTAAAAGGATTGGGATATGCAATTATGTTTTCAGTTTTAAAAATAGTAGTTAATTTAAGTGGCACATTACACTGTGTAAATCCATTATAATTTGATTGAGCATTATTTGATGGCGTTACATAATTAAATGTATATGTTGAGCCGTTCCACATATA
>CAZTCG010000236.1:0-3494 GCA_964612005.1 uncultured Flavobacteriaceae bacterium
CAACAACACCTGCACAAAAAATCAGCCAGGTAAAATTGTTTGGCAAAGAATGGATTGATGTTGTGTTAACCGGCGACACCTTTGACGATGCTTACAAAGCATCGGTTATTTTTTGCGAAGCAAACAAAGCTGTTTTTGTTCATCCCTTTGATGATGAAAAAGTAATTGAAGGGCAAGGAACAGTGGCAAAAGAAATTGCTGAAGATGCAGATGTTGCAATTGATTACGTGTTAGTGCCTATTGGTGGTGGTGGATTGGCAGCTGGTTGCATCAGTTATTTTTCACAAACCAACCCAACCATTAAAGTTATAGGAGTTGAACCGGAGGGAGCGCCTTCCATGAAAACATCCATTGAAAATGGGGTAAACACAGAACTTGCAGAGATTGATAAATTTGTAGATGGTGCAGCTGTAAAAAAAGTGGGAGATAAAACGCTTGCTATTTGCAAGGACAACTTGAATGAAGTTGTCCTTGTTCCTGAAGGGAAAATTTGCACCACCATTTTAAACCTTTACAACCAACAAGCCATTGTGGTTGAACCTGCAGGTGCATTAACCATTGCTGCACTCAGCTATTTAAAAGATAAATTAAAAGGAAAAAATGTAGTATGTGTTGTAAGCGGAAGCAACAACGACATCATGCGAACAGAAGAAATTCGTGAGCGTTCCTTATTGTTTGAAGGATTAAAACATTTTTTCATCATTCGTTTTCCTCAACGCTCTGGCGCCTTGAAAGAATTTGTAAGCACAGTCCTCGGACCGGATGACGACATTGTACATTTTGAATACATGAAAAAAAACAACCGTGAAAACGGCCCAGCATTAATTGGCGTTGAAATTAAAAAACCTGAACACTTACAAGAATTAAAAGCACGTTTGAAAAATCTTGGCTTTCAATACGAGTACCTCAATAAGAATGATAATTTATTGCAGTTTTTAGTGTAGTAATTATTGTAGCTGTTGCACTTTCCCGTTTTCAAACTTTAATGTTCGTGCAGGAAACTTATTGTACAGCGCAATATCATGTGTTGCAAAAATAATTGCCGTTCCGGATTTACTAATTTCCAAAAACAACTGCATAATTTCAACTGATGTTTCTGCATCTAAATTACCTGTTGGCTCATCGGCTAAAATGATTTCAGGTTTATTTATCAAAGCACGGGCAACACATACTCGTTGTTGTTCGCCGCCTGATAACTCATAAGGCATTTTTTCACCTTTGCCCGCAAGCATTACTCTGTTTAATACATCAGTGATTTGTTTTCTGATATCGTCTTCATTTTTCCATCCGGTGGCTTTCATCACAAAACGAAGATTTTCATAAACTGATCGATCATTCAATAATTGAAAATCCTGAAATACAATGCCAATTTTTCTTCTTAAAAAAGGAATCTCTTTCTTTTTTAATTTTACTAAATCAAATCCTGCAATTTTACCATCGCCTTTTTTTAAAGCCAGTTCGCCGTAAAGTGTTTTTAATAAACTACTCTTACCACTACCTGTTTTACCAATTAAATAAACAAATTCACCGCGATTGATTGTTAACGACAAATCAGTAACAACAGGATTGATATCCTGGAAAATAGTAACGTGAGATAATTGAATAATAGGCGTTGTATTCATACGATTTAACTGCATGTAAAAATAAACGAAGGCATAGCTGCAATTTTTTAGTGCGTGTAATTATTTAAACACATGTACGTTAATAACTTAAATCGTGCTGCAAATAAGCCCTAAGTTTTCAAAACTATTTTTACTACACTAAAATCACCATAATGCATAAGGCAAAACTTATTTGTGTTTTGTTATTTGTAATTGTTGCAAGCATCAATGCTCAACGAACAACAATTTACATCGAACAAGACAAAGATTATAAATCTGCAATCAATTTATTTGAAAAAAATCAATACAACGCAGCATTAAAAACATTTGATACTTACGTTAAAAAAGGTGATCATACTTTAGTTGGTATTGATGCAGAATTTTACGCTGCTGCATGTGCTGTTGAGTTATTTCATAAAGATGGAGAATGGCGCATGAAAGAATTCATCAGGAAACATCCTGAAAGTATTAAAATAAAACAAGCTTACTTCTATTTAGGTAAATCAAATTTCAGAAAGAAAAAATACGAAGAAACTATTCAGTTTTTAGAGCAAGTAGATATTTATGAGTTAGAAAAAGATGAATTAGCTGAATTGTATTTTAAAAGAGGATACAGCTATTTGGAAAGCGGGAAACTTGATAAAGCAAAGCTTGATTTTTTTGAGATAAAAGATGTAGATAATAAATACACGCATCCAGCTAATTACTATTATTCGCATATTGCGTATGCTGAAAAAAATTATGAAACAGCAGTTGAAGGATTTATACGTTTAACAACTAATGAAACATTTGGTTCAGTTGTACCTTTTTACATTGCACAAATTTATTTTCTACAAGGAAAATACGATGATGTAATTCGTGTTGCACCACCTTTATTGAACGATTCAAATTTTGTACAGAAAAAAGATGAAATCAATCAACTCATTGGTGAATCTTATTTTAAAATTAAAGATTATAAGAATTCTTTGTCGTATCTAACCAAGCATGGTGCGTCGACAGCTCATGAAAACTATCAATTAGGTTTTGCTTACTATCAAACAGAAAATTGTAATGCAGCTATTCCATTTTTTGAAAATGCAACTGCAAATCAAGATTCCATTGCTCAAAGTGCCTTCTACCATATGGCAGGATGTTACCTGAAATTGGGTCAAAAAACAAAGGCAAGAAGTTGTTTCTTCAATGCTCAAAAATTAGAATTTGATTCGCTGATAAAAGAACAATCCATGTATAATTTTGCAGTACTATCATATGAGCAGGATTTTAATCCGTTTAACGAATCTATTCATGCCTTTAAAAATTATCTGATCAACTATCCTAATTCAGGAAGAAAAGATGAAGCATACACCTATTTGGTTAATTGTTTTTACCTCACAAAAAATTACACACAAGCTATTTCAGTAATCGAAAAGATAAATTCACCAGATGTTGTACTAACACAAATACATCAAAAAATGCTTTACTTCAAAGGAGTTGAATTTTATAATAATTCAAAGCTTGATTCAGCAAGAACATATTTTATTTCGGCAATTTCTATCAACTTAGATCCAGTGATTACAGCTCAAGCTGCTTATTGGAATGCAGAAATTTATTATCAAAACAGAGAATACAACAAAGCCATTGAAGCTTATAAAAGTTTTCAGTTATTTCAGGGAGCATATCGTTTAATTGAATATGAACTTTCAAATTACAATATTGGATATTGTTATTTTCAGTTAAAGGGAAAACAAGATTATGAAAATGCAGGCATTGCATTCCGAAAATTTTTAAGCTCTACTGTTCAAGGAAATGAAATTAAAAAAGCAGATGCTTATGTAAGAACAGGTGATTGTTATTTTTTAAGTAAAGTATATGAAAGCGCACTTAGCAATTATGAAGCTGCAATACAACTTAAAA
>CAZTCG010000237.1:0-3483 GCA_964612005.1 uncultured Flavobacteriaceae bacterium
GCTTTTTTTCATCAGAAATTATTTTATGAAGAAAAACTAATATTAGTTAGCGAAGATGATAATAGTTTTTTAACTTCTAAGAACGAGAACGTCTCTATATCACAAGAAAATAAAATTAAAGAATTAGAAAAGGATAATTATGTTTTGTATTATTGGATAGGAGTATTAACAGTGTTTTCTATAATGATAACGTATTTATTATTCAAACAAAAAAATGAGCAAAAAAGATAAAAACAGAAAAAATATAGTTTATAGCACTAATCCTGAATTCAATTACGAATCCGATTCTCAGGAGGAGATTGAAACTCTTGCCCCTTCACAACAACAACTAAAAATCTATCTCGACAGAATTGGTGGTGGAAAATTAATTAGTAGAGTAAGCGGGTTTATTGGTAAAACAGATGATTTGGAAGCACTCGGAAAATTATTAAAACAAAAATGTGGTGTTGGTGGTAGTGTAAAAGAAGGTGAAATATTGATTCAAGGAGATCACAGAGATAAGTTAATAAATCTACTTACTCAAAATAACTACAAGGCAAAAAAAGCCGGAGGTTAAGTTGATATTAAAAATTTATTTTTTTTTTGAAAACATAAATTCAGTCCTTCTGTTTATTGCGTGTTCATCAGTTGAGCACTCTATTCCATTTACACAACGGTTGATGATTTTAGTTTCACCAAAACCTTTGGCTTTTATACGAGATGATTTAATCCCTTTACTTACTAAATAATTCTTAACCTCATTTGCACGCTTTTGAGATAATTCAAGATTTGTTTTTTCGTTTCCGGTTGCATCTGTATGAGAATTAATTTGTAAAACAAAGGAAATATTATCAAGTAAATATTTAGCAATTTTATCTATATCAATAAGTGCGCTATTAGGTATTTTAAAAGCATTAACATCATACAAGACATGCTCAACTACTAACATTTCAGTGTTTTTTGAATTTTCAAAATCTTTTAATGCAATTAGAGGGTCTGTTACCTGATCCGGCTCACTTAATTTTACAATATCTGCCTGAAGCAATTTAAATCTAAAAACATTATTATTATCTAAATTAAATTTTTGGATAATAGTGCCGTTAATCTTAGCTAAAAACAATTGTTCGTTTTCCTTGATTCGTTCATTTTTCTTTACTACTAAATTCAATAATTTAGTGGTATCAATATTTTTAAAAGTAAAATTACCTTTCTCATCAGTAAGAGTAGATTTTATTACCTCACCAGTTTCTTCTTCAATATGAATTTCATGCCCTGCTAAATAATTTTTATTGTCTCCGTTTGCAACAATAATTTTACCTGAAATATTTGATAATTTTTTGTTTACTACTGGTTTTTCAAGATGATTAGCTAAAACCTGAGCGTTTTTAAATTGTGATATAGAAGGATCAAAAAAGGCAACAAAAAAAGTATTTTCTCCTCCTGTAAGCAATGTAGTCCCGAATTCAATATCATTACTAAATTCTCCCGCCATTATCAACTTTTCATCCCTTAAAAATAACTTTCTACCAATATCACTTTTAGTATGGCCATAATCCTCTCCAAGCAATACCTGACCTACAGAACTTAATTTAATAAGAAAAATATCTTCTAATTCTTTTCCTTTAACAAGCGTTTGATTAATTCTAAGTGAATCTAAAAAACTACCGGTAATATATAAATTACCCTCATTATCGCAAACCATATCATTCCCTTTTGCTTGATTAGATTCAAAAGATTTTACCCATAAATCTTCCCCGTTTTTATCATTTACCTTGCTAACAAAACAATGATAGGTTTCATCCAAAGGATTTGGACCTTCAATAGAACCTGTTATATAATAGGCAGATCTGCCGTCGTGAATTATTTTTTCGATATGGCCTTTTATTGCGCCAATATTTTTGGTCCAGTTTACACTACCTAACTCAGAATTGATTTCAGCAACATAACCTGTAAACCCGGCTAGTCCAGCATGAGAATTACCACCTAAAACAATTCTATTATTTCCGGTAAAAATGGTATTTGCTAAATTATCTTCTTTATCGCCATATGTTTTTACCCATGAGCAATTACCATCAGCGTTTAATTTAACCAAACAAATATCATGCTTTCCATTACTTTTTATTCGTTTATCATCTAATATAAATTCTCCTTCAAAATTACCTGCAGCAAAAATATTACCCGCATTATCAATTGAAATTCCTACACCTATATCTGCTTTTTTGTTTTTTGAAACTTTTGTCCATTGGGGATCGCCGGATGGATTTAATTTAGTTATAAAAAAAGTAGCAGCGTGATTGGGCTTATTACTTGCATATCTTGTAAAACTTTCTCCAATATATGCATCATCAATAAAAGTTCCTGTAATATAAATATTACCTGATGAATCTAAACAAATGCCCCCGGCTTCATCATCATTTCTACCTCCTATTCTAAGACCCCACATGCACTTCCCTGAAGAATTATATTTACCTACAAAAATATCTGTTTCACCATTACTAGTTAACTGAGAGTTATTTCCTAAATCAATTGTTTCATCAAAACTTCCAATAACATAAATATTGTTTTGTTTATCAAGCACCATATCGAATAATCTATTTTGTGCATTGATATAAAAGTTAGAAACTAAAAACGCGTATATGATAAATAATTTTTTCATTGATAAACTTTTGTTAGAAAAAATGGTGTTTTACTATTAAATTGAAAATCGAAATTAATTTTAACAAAAGTAATTAAAACATCATAAATTATTTTATAAGGCATAGCATAATTTTAATTTTTGCCAATAAAAAAAGCCGCCTCACATATGAAGCGGCTTTTTTAAATTTTGAGAATTATAGAATTACATCATTCCATCCATGCCACCCGGCATTCCGCCTGGCATTGCTGGAGCTGCTTTATCTTCTTTCTTATCAGCTAAAACACACTCAGTAGTTAATAACATACCTGCGATTGAAGCTGCATTTTCTAATGCTACACGGCTTACCTTAGTAGGATCGATAACACCTGCTTTCAACAAATTCTCAAACTTCTCAGTACGAGCATTGAAACCGAAATCATCTTTTCCTTCTTTTACTTTTTGAACAACGATTGACCCTTCAATTCCGCTGTTAGCGCAGATTTGACGAAGAGGCTCTTCAATTGCACGTTTTACGATTGCAATACCAGTGTTCTCATCATCGTTTTCTCCTTTTAATTTCTCTAAAGAAGCAACTGCACGAATGTAAGCTACACCACCACCAGGAACAATTCCTTCTTCAACTGCAGCGCGAGTTGCAGCTAAAGCATCATCCACGCGGTCTTTTTTCTCTTTCATTTCAACTTCAGTAGCAGCACCTACGTAAAGAACTGCAACACCGCCAGCTAATTTTGCTAAACGCTCTTGTAATTTTTCTTTATCGTAATCAGAAGTTGTGTTTTCAATTTGAGCCTTGATTTGATTTACACGACTTGTGATATCTGCTTTTTTACCTTTACCACCAACAATAACAGTATTGTCTTTGTCGA
>CAZTCG010000238.1:0-1192 GCA_964612005.1 uncultured Flavobacteriaceae bacterium
GTGGTAAAATTGGGGCTCGTCAGATTTATTTAGGCAATGAAACTAAAAATATATATCATGTATACGGAGGTGTGTTTGGCTTAAAATTGAGTAAAAAATTTAAGTTTACTTTTTATTCAGTTAATGCAGGCTACAGCGAACAAGATGAAACTTTTAAACAGATTAAATTTAGAATGAATGGAGTAATAGGTAACTTTAAAATGCTTAGTTTAAGAAAGAATTATTATTACGGTATTTCTGCCATTTGGAGCGATGGTATTTTTATACCGGTTCCATTTTTTGGTGGAAACTTACCTTTAAGCGAACAACTACAATTCTCGTTTACATTTCCTGCTCAAGCCTACTTACAATACAATTTGCCTAAAAAACAAGCTATTTCTACAGGATTTTCTTTTGATGGTTTCAGAACAGGTATGAAATTTTATCAGGAACGAACTAATTTCAATTATATTAATTTTAATTTATTTGTTAATTATAGAATTAGAATTAATTCTGCTTTTGGATTTAGATTGCAGGGAGGGTATGTTGCCTACCATCAAATTAATTACTCTATTGGCAATTTTAATACGAGTAATTTACTTAAACCTGGATTTTATGCTGAAGCAGGTATTTATACTTTTTTTGGAAGAAGTATTTGGGATCAGGTAAATAGTACTTTAACAGATGTGCTTTCTAATTTAGGAAATAGGGATTAAAATTTTTTGGTCGATAGCCACTCAAAACCTGCAACGTTCATTAATAATAACAGCATACCATAAAAAGTATCTTCAACAGGAATAGTTAGCATTCTTATTCCAAGATTGTGGTTATCGTTGTAACTAACTACAACTCTGTTTAAAAAACTACCGGTTAGTATTCCGTTTGAAATAAAGAATGGAATTAAAATAAATAAAAAACATACAAAGAAAACTGATAAAAAATTCCATTTTTTTAGCAAAGCAATACTCAAAAAAACAGCCAATAAAATAAATGTAACGGAAGTATATAATTTTTGAATGTTAATCGCGGCTATTACCAATAAAACAGGAATTAGTAATGAGTAAAAAATTTTAACAAACTTGTTTAATCCTTCAAATTTGAAATACTTTTTAAAGCAGTAATAACTGAATGAAGATGCATACGGGATGCAAATAAAAAAAAGTAGTTCTTCAATTGGTAAATTAATAATTTTTAATCCGATCGTGTATTTATC
>CAZTCG010000238.1:1202-3480 GCA_964612005.1 uncultured Flavobacteriaceae bacterium
AAAAGAAAATTATGAAAATAATAAAGGGAAAATAATACAAAAAAAATCGACTAATAAATAGGTGTATTTTTCGCTCATTTGCCTGTTCTTATTGCTTCTTTAAAATACTTTACCGGAACCCATAACATGCCAAAACACTCACCATCTTCTTTATAAAGATGTTTATGATGAACTTTATGTGCTTTTCTTAAAGCTCTGAAATAAAAATTATCTGTTCGTGTAAACAGTTTAAATCGTTGATGGATAAAAATATCATGCACTGTAAAATAGGCAAAGCCATAAAGTGTTATTCCAATACCTATGTAAAGTAAAAAATTAAGTGTTGGAACAAATGTACCCAAGCCATAACAAATCATAGATAAACCTGCAAATATGATGAAGAATGCATCGTTCTTTTCAAAAAAATGTTCTTCATTTTTTTGGTGATGGTCTTCGTGCAAGTTCCACAATAAACCGTGCATGATGTATTTGTGAGTTAACCAGGTTATACCTTCCATTATTGTGAAGGTGAGTAAAACAATTCCGGAATTAATAATAATATTCATGATATGCGTTTTTAACTTTTTCAAAAACTATTTTAAACCATTCGGTATATAAGTGAGGATTTTCATTTAAGCTAATTTCCAATAAAGGCATAGAAATAAATTTACATTCGGCAACTTCATCTGCGTTAAGATTAAACTCACCTTCGTAGGTACCAAAGTAAACATGATCTAGTTCGTGTTCTGTCATACCCTGATCTAAACTTGCTTTATAGATGAAGTTAAACTGATAAAATAAATCACATTCAAATCCCATTTCTTCAACTAATCTTCTTTTTGCAGCATTGATTAATGGTTCATTAGGGCGCGGATGACTACAACATGTGTTTGTCCATAAACCAGGCGAATGATATTTGTTTAATGCTCTTCTTTGCAAAAGTAACTCGCCTTTTTTATTAAAGATAAATACTGAAAATGCACGATGCAATAGTGCTTCTCTGTGGGCCTGCATTTTTTCCTTAGTCCCAATTTCATTATCCAATTCATCAACTAAAATTACTTGTTCCATTGTTAGGTTGTTGAAAGTTGTTGTTTTTCGGTTGATGAGCAATAGCTTGATTTAAGTAAATACGACTTTACTCGTTGATATAAATCTTTATCTGCAATTGTATTATTTATTTTTAAATAGTTCATTAAAATTAATTTGTCCTCATTAATATTTGATGAATAATTAAGTAAAGCAGGTACGTTTGATTGAGTAGAAAATCTAAAAAAACGAAGTTCGATGTTACGCGGATCTTTTTGAATTGCTGTTTCTAAAAGTTTTTTTCCCGTATTAAAGTAGCTGAGTTTACTTAACGGACTAAAAACATGATTACACATCATTAGTTCTGACATGGCTTTAAATCCTATAAGTGTGGAAGGTGACTGCTCATTGATTTTTCGGGTTTGCTGATAAAAATTTGTTGCTGAAGAGGAATTTACAGCAGATTCTTCAAACAATTTTCGTAAGGATAAAATTTCCTTATCAGGAGTTTGTGTAAGATTTTGAATCATTAAAGTAAATATAAGTAGTAAAATTTTCATTTATTCATTAAATTTTATTAAGGTTAAATTAATCTCAAACTATGTTTAAAATAGGATTCAGCCAATAAACTCATTTTTTTGTAGTTAGAAATTCTTATTCGTTGTTTCATAATTTCATAAGATGGAACTGCACTTATTTTTTGAAATAAACTCAAATAATAAACATAAGCCACATATACTCCAAATCTTGAACTTGTAGGTAATTTTTTAATCCCTACTAATGCGGCATCAAAATCAGCTTGAATATCCTGTTCAATCAATTTCTTTTCGTTTTCAGAAAATACATTCATATCAATGTGCGGAAAATAAACTCTACCAAGTGTGTGATAATCGTTTTTCATGTCGCGTAAAAAATTTACTTTTTGAAAAGCTGAACCCAGTTTCATGGCAGCAGGTTTTAGATCGTCATACATCTTACGGTTATTTTCAGTAAAAACTCTCAAACACATTAAACCAACAACTTCAGCAGAACCTAAAATATACTCCTCGTAAGAGAGTTGATTGTGCTCGTTCTTACTCAAGTCCATCTCCATGCTTTTAAGGAAACAATCAATCAGCTCCATGTCAATTGAATAATCATGAACAACTTGTTGGAAGCTATTTAAAATAGGATTTAAACTTATTTTTCGTTCTATTGATTTATAAGTATCCTCTTTAAATTCTTTTAAAAGTTCTTCTTTATTGTATTCATGAAACGTATCAACGATCTC
>CAZTCG010000239.1:0-3473 GCA_964612005.1 uncultured Flavobacteriaceae bacterium
TATTACCAGTTGGTGGAGCATTTCATTCACCATTAATGGAGCCAGCAAAAATTGAACTTGAGGCTGCAATTAATGCAACAACTTTCAATCAACCTATTTGTTCAGTGTATCAAAATGTTACTGCTCGAGCAGTAAATAATCCTAATGAAATAAAAAGTAATTTAATTGCTCAATTAACAGCGCCTGTTAAATGGACTCAAACCATTGAGAACATGATTCAAGATGGCATCACTAGTTTTGTTGAGGTAGGTCCGGGTAAAGTATTACAAGGCTTAGTAAAAAAAGTAAATAAAGATATTGAAGCAGTAAGCGCATAAATCAAATGAAAGGGTTACTTATTTTTCTACTTCTTACTTCAGTTTCACTTCATTCACAAATTCTTAACGGATTTGGCGTTTTTGCATCAGGAACTTCTTCTAGACATGATTATGTTAATTCTAACGACCCTCTAAATTTTCCAAAAAGAATTCTTTTGCCTGAATCTCATCGTTCCTCAGAACGTATAAGCTGGGGAATAGGAATAATGGCCGAACTCTTTAATTTTTTTGGATGCAGATGGCAAAGTGAATTAGAATATATCAATAAAGGTGCTAAAGAGAAAAATGAATTAATATCTATTGAAAGTGATAATAGAAGAGAAAATACTAATAAATATAAATACATAGGATTTAATAATTTTATTAAATACCGATTCGAAACAATTAGTTTTACTTCTTCTGTTTTGTTAGGGGCACGAGCAGAATATATGCTAGGGAAATCAACCCCTGCTTATGAAGTTGTATCTTCTGAATTTAAAAAACTGGCAATTTCTCCTGATATTGGAATTGGCTTTGAGCCTTTTACTATTGGAAAATTAAAATATACCGCTGAATTACATTATAACCCGGATGTGCTAAAACAATATGATAAAAATAATATTCAAGTAAAAAACAGAACTTGGGAACTACGATTAGGAATAATGTTGCGTAACCGAGAATCAGTAGATATTGATTGTAACGCGCCAGTTTACAGAGGAAACTATTAAATTCAAAACTATGGTAATTTCAAAAGAGGCTTTAATGTCATTAACTAAAGGAGTTTTACTTCCGCAGGAAGAAATGCTTGAAGTTGGCAGAAAAAAAGGGAAACTACTTATTGGTATACCAAAAGAAACTACATTTCAGGAAAATAGAGTGCCATTAGTCCCTGATGCCGTTTCTCTTTTAGTAAATAATGGACATCATATCATTATTGAGAGTAATGCAGGTAAAGCATCTAACTTTCAGGATAATGATTATAGTGAAGCGGGTGCAGAAATTGTTTACTCTCCAGAGGAAGTTTACAAAGCAGATATGATTATCAAGGTTGCTCCTCCAACATTAGAAGAATTAGAGTTTATGAAACATAAACAAACTCTTTTTTCAGCATTACAATTTTCTACGCAACCAGATGAATTCATAAAAAAATTAACAGCAAAAAAAATCAATGCCATCGCGGTTGATTGGATAATGGATGAACAAGGTATTTTTCCTGCTGTACGTGCAATGGGAGAAATAGCTGGTGGCACATCAATTTTAATTGCTGCCGAATATTTAAGCAATACCAATAATGGAATGGGAGCACTGCTTGGTGGAATTTCAGGTATTTCTCCTTCAGAAGTAATTATTATTGGTGCTGGTACTGTTGGCGAATTTGCAGCAAGAGCAGCTATAGGTTTGGGAGCTTACGTAAAAGTATTTGATAATTCAACAACACGATTAAGAAGATTACAAAACACTTTAGGTGCTAGAGTTTTTACTTCTGTTATTCAGCCAAAAGTTTTAGCAAAGCATTTAAAATCTGCCGATGTTGTAATTGGCGCCATAAGAAGTGCAAAAGGAAGAAGTCCGATTATTGTTACTGAAGATATGGTAAGCGAAATGAAAGTTGGAGCAGTAATAGTAGATGTAAGTATTGATCAGGGCGGAATATTTGAAACATCTGAAGTTACCAATCACAGTAAACCGGTTTATCGCAAACATGGAGTTATTCATTATTGTGTTCCAAATATACCATCTCGCGTTTCAAGAACGGCATCTTATGCATTAAGCAACATGTTTTCTCAAATCTTACTAAATATGGGCGAAGAAGGAGGGATTGAAGGCTTATTAAGAAGAGATGCAGGGGTTCGAAACGGCGTTTATATATACAACGGAGTGCTCACTAATGAGTTTTTAGCAGAAACTTTTGGGTTGCCTTACAAAGACATTAATTTGTTGATGGCAATGTTTTAATCAAATTGAAATGACTTTTAATTATCGCATCAAATTATATCTTTTTGGTTTTTTATTAGGTCTACTAATTTTAGCCATTATTTTAAAGGGAAAAAAATGCAGTAGCGTAAATGAAATGAAATTGATTGAGATTACCGATCAATCCATTCAGTTGAGTAATAAAGCAAAATGCCAATTAGCTTATCTAAAAATAAATCAAGATTCGTTACGATTGTTTCTTCAAAATAATTTCAGAATCAATTACGATAAAAGTGAGGTAAGAACAATTCCATGTGGTAAATTATTTATTGAGGGTAAACAAAAAAATGCTCCATTTTCTTTAGTGATGTTAGATTGTGATACGGTAAGTAAAATTGATGAATTTATTCTTGCCGAGAAATGCATACAGTGCGATAGTATTCGTTAGTCATGAATTCAAAAATTGGTATTGATGTTGTATTTGCCTCAAACATTCTGAAAACAGGAGGATTGGTTGCAATACCAACTGAAACTGTTTATGGGTTGGCAGCAAATGCATTAAACGAAGACGCGGTAATCAATATCTTTAAAGCGAAAAAACGTCCGCTATTTGATCCATTAATTATGCACTTTGCTTCAATTCATCAAATGGAAAACTATTGTGATGAAATTCCTGATAAAGCAAGGTTAATAGCAAAACAATTTTCTCCTGGCCCTATCACTTTCTTATTACCTAAAAAAATAAATGTCCCTGATTTAATAACATCAGGTTTGCCAAAAGTGGCAGTACGAATACCTAATCATCTATTAACATTAAGCTTACTAAATCAAATTGATTTTCCATTGGCAGCGCCAAGCGCTAATCCTTTTGGCTATATCAGTCCAACAAAAGCAGAGCATGTTTTTAAACAGCTCGAACATGAAATTGATTATATTTTAGATGGAGGCGAATGTAGTGTTGGTATAGAATCAACAATTGTAGAGTTTGAAAATGATAAAATCATTGTGCATAGACTAGGTGGCTTATCTGTAGAACAATTACAACAATTTGGTGAAATTGAATTAAGATTAAATCAATCAAGCAATCCTTCTGCACCAGGAAAATTAAAATCGCATTATGCACCACGCAAACCACTTATAATTGGTGAGGTAAATGAATTGCTGGAAGAATTTAAAACTAAAAAAACAGCAGTTTTAAGTTTTCAAAAAAAATACACTTCAGCTAATTTAATTTTATCTGCAAAAGGAGATTTTTCTGAAGCT
>CAZTCG010000240.1:0-3468 GCA_964612005.1 uncultured Flavobacteriaceae bacterium
AAAAAGCAGAGAGCGAGAGCAATCGTTTGTTCTTGATTTTTTTTGCTACTTTTTTAGATCAAGCAAAAAAAGTAGAATATGATTGAATAAATAAATTGTATTTTTTTACTGGATCCTATTTTTTGCATCCCCTGCTAATTTGTTAATAAAATATTTTCCCATCCTAATTGAGCGTATTATCGTTACGCTTTGGTGAAACTAATTTTGTGGTAAACATTTAAAATTAGTTGCCATGAAAAAAACAAACACTTTTATCATCTTTCACAGCATCGCGCTTGTTGTAATCAATTACTTATTTCTGGTAGATAGCGGATTGATTTTTGGAAAATCCCTTTCTCCTGCATTGCTCATTTTTATGTGTGTATTCAATTTTGGTAATTTATGCATCATCGGTTTACTTTCTCAATCTCCACAAAAAACCAAGGAAGAATTACGCGAATTGATGTATGCCTCTGTATTAATTAATACACTATTTATGATTTTGTGTTCTTTTTATAACTGCACCATTAAAACTGATTATCTGATTTGGTATTATTTATTGGGTACGTTTTTATCTGTAATTTTTTTCTACTACCTCAATCAGACAGTTCAAACTTTAAAAAACTCAAGTAAGTAAAAAATTTCACTCATTTATAGCGAGTGAGTAGTTCTCGACTTCGCTCGAACTGACATCGTAATACTTAAATAAAACAAAAAAAATAAAATCAACCATAACACCAAAAGCCATGAGTAAAAAACTGAAAGTAAAACAAGTGATTAGTAATCCTGAAAACACCACTATTGAACTTATCTACACCAACCTCTTTAATGGAGAAAGCTGGGCAAACATTAATCCAGAAACCTTTATCCGCATTAAAGGAAACGAACAACCATTGAAACTTCAAAAATCAATTGGGATGCCACTTGGTCCTGAAAGAATCCAGATTCAAAAAAAATACGAAGTATTAACTTTTAAATTAATTTTTCCTGCTCTTCCGGAAGGCACAACACATTTCGATATCATTGAAGACGAAAAAGATGAAGAGGCCTTTAATTTATTTGAAGTTTCTGTGTTGCAAGAAGAAAAAAGATATGCCTCTAATAAGTCAGCAATTTTGAAAAACATAGAAAACATTGCCCTTGAAATTAAAAACAGGGGAAAAAACACGACAAGTTTTTTTACCGAAATAGAAAACATAAAATCAATGGTATTGGATACAAGTGAGTTTCTTGGATTAAGTAATGAAGAAACAACCATGTTTTGTTACCTCTTTTACAACACGGTTTGTAACGAACGGTTCAGCTTAAATGAAATGAAAAAAACCACGGAATACAATCCTTTTGATTTTTTTGAAATTAAAAACCTGTTAATTGAATTGGAAAAAAAAGGATGGATCAAAAAAACATCAAAACAGTTTTCATACAACAGTAAACCAAGAAGTGAAGAAGTAACTTATACGGTGCCTGCAAATATTACCAGCTCGTTATACAAAAATGAAAAACCTGTAATTGAATATAAGGCGCCGGATGCACTTTTCATAAGCGGTCAATTATTACGTTGTTTCAGCGAACGCATGTTTTCTGATGCAGATGAAACACTTGTTTTAGTAGATGAGTTGGAAAATGAATATATTGATGTGGCACCTTTTAGTATTGCAGAATCTTTAAGTTTGGAAAAATGGGAGCGCCATATACTTTATTATATCATTACAAAAACCTATAATAATGAGGCACCGGTATCAATGGAGAAAATGATGCAAACCTTATATGATTTTCATTTTGAACGATTTAAAACAGAACAAAACCTCATCAAACAAAAAGGAAAATTGTTCGAGCATAAATTGATAGAGTTTGTTAGTGAAGAGTTGCGTTCTGAAAAAAGATTGCAACTAACCGAAGAATGCATAAAACAAATTTTTGGTGAAGAATCATTTTTACTTAAAGAAACGAGTGAGGTGGTATCTCGACACTTTAAACTGATAAAGCATGAGGACATTATAGAAAAGGAAATGTATTACAATCAGGAAGAAAAATAGTACATGTCGTTGTTGAATCAGTTTTTAAGTGATGAAAATTATTCATCTATTACAAAACGCTTAAAGGAAAATAAGATGAAGCCAGGAATGACAGTGCTTTTATACGGACATCCCGGTACCGGAAAAACGGAATCAGTGTATCAATTGGCTAAACGAAGCAAACGTAATATTGTTCAGGTAAACATCAGTGAAATTAAGGATATGTGGGTAGGCGAATCAGAAAAAAACATAAAAGCCATTTTTGATAATTACAGAAAGTACAGCCGTAAAAGCCAGAACATGCCTATTTTATTGTTTAACGAATCGGATGCCTTGATTGGGAAAAGATACAATGTTACACACAGTGTAGATCAGATGAATAACTCCATGCAAAATATATTGCTTCAGGAGCTGGAGGATTTTCACGGAATTTTAATAGCAACAACCAATCTGCTTTGTAATCTGGATGAGGCATTTGAGAGAAGATTTTTATATAAAGTTAAATTTTTGAAACCCGACCTCGAAGCAAAAAAATATTTATGGAAGGAAAAATTAAATTTCTTGAATGATGAAGCATGCGAACAATTGGCAAGTGAATTTGATTTTTCGGGTGGACAAATTGATAACATTTCCAAAAAGGTATTTTTAGATGCTCTGTTACGAAATTACGAACCTCAATTACAAGATGTAATTGATTGTTGCAGCACCGAAAGTTTATCCAATCGTTCCGGTAAAAATATTGGGTTTAGTTCACTATCCAGAAATTCAAAACAGGAGGATAGTGAGTTTTGAGGATTTTTGGGCTAGCCCAAAAATCTCATTTTCGTTTCAATTGAGATAAACTTTAAAAAACAAAGAAATTTTAATCATCAAAAAATCAATAAGTTATAATTAAATAAATGATTAAAATAAAAAAACTCGCACTTAAATATTAACCGTATTAACATTACGTTTTATTTAAACTAAGTTTGTATTTATAAAAAATAAAAGTTTAACCATAAAAAAATCAGTAGCATGACAACAAGAAATCTTCTTAAAAATCTGGACTGGGAAATCAAGACGGAACCCATTCAGGTAAATGGTGGAATATCCATTGGAAAAAAAGCCATTATCCGTTCCGACAACAACAAAATCCTTGGTGTGGTAGGTGAAAATTACAAGCCGGTTCTTAATTCAACCATGAAAGAATTGGCCAATGAAATTTCAAAATCAGGAGAATTTGAATTAGAGGGATACAGGGAATATTACGAAGGAAAGGTAATTCACTGTTTTATGCGAAATACCAATTCATATTTGAACATGAATGGGCACATGGTGCATGAAAGAATGGGAATTTCCAACTCACACGATGGCAGTAAACGATTCTCCATTTTCACCTATACGGCTATGGAAAGATGCGGTAATATTTATGCAGATTACCTGAATGTATTTTCGAAAAAGCATTTAAGTAATCTCTATTTTGATAGCCATGAGG
>CAZTCG010000241.1:0-3465 GCA_964612005.1 uncultured Flavobacteriaceae bacterium
AGTCGGTTTTTAAAAATTCAAAAAAAAGACATAATTTAAATTCTTGAATTCTTCTAAATTTATATTACATGTGATTATTATTTTTAATCATATATAATTATATAGTGACTATGGATACATTTATTATCATAAATTAAACAGTACTAAAAATTAAATTTTAATTAGTCATTTCTTTTTTAAAAGAAAAAAAGTAAGGTTTTGAAATCAAAAAATTGATAAGATAATTTGAATTAAAAAAACAAATTACCCTGCCCATCCTGATCGGTCTAAACTCCTATATTGTATAGCTTCTGCAATATGATGGGTTTCGATATTTTCTGAATGATCTAAGTCTGCAATGGTTCGTGCAACTTTTAAAATACGGTCATATGCTCGCGCAGATAATCCTAATTTTTCCATTGCATTTTTAAGTAACAATGAACTTGAATCGTTTAATTTACAAAACAATTGTAAATCCTTTGTTCGAAGTTGAGAATTGCTATGTGTACCTACTCTATTTTTAAATCGTTCTTTTTGAATTTGTCTTGCTGAAATCACACGGTATTTGATGTCTTTACTTTTCTCAGTTGCTGGAGATTTCGATAACTCCGAAAAAGGTACAGGTGTAACCTCAACATGTAAATCAATTCTGTCGAGCAAAGGCCCCGAAATTTTGTTCAGGTATTTTTGTACCACACCTGGTCCGCAAACACACTGTTTTTCTGGATGATTATAAAACCCGCATGGACAAGGGTTCATACTTGCTATTAACATAAATCCTGCAGGATATTCAACTGTATTTTTAGCGCGCGATATGGTTACCACCCTGTCTTCTAAGGGTTGTCGCATAACCTCCAAAACAGTACGCTTAAACTCTGGCAATTCATCTAAAAACAAAACTCCATTATGCGCTAGAGAAATTTCTCCAGGTTGAGGATTTCCGCCGCCGCCAACAAGCGCAACATCAGAAATCGTATGATGTGGAGAGCGAAATGGTCGTTGTTGAATCAATCCGGTATGCTTCCCCAGTTTGCCGGCAACACTATGAATTTTTGTTGTTTCAAGCGCTTCCTGAATGCTTAATTCGGGCAAAATAGATGGTAAACGTTTTGATAGCATTGTTTTACCCGCTCCGGGCGGACCAATTAAAATAACATTATGTCCGCCTGCAGCTGCTATTTCTAATGCACGTTTAATATTATCTTGGCCGCGTACGTCGCAAAAATCAAAATCATTTTGCAATTGAAGTTGTTCACTTTCATCGCGGTTAAAAATTACTTTTTCTAACTCTCCTTCTTCATTTAAAAAACGTATTATTTGCAATAAATTATCGGAACCAAAAACATCAAGACCTTCTACAACTGATGCTTCAGCTGTATTTTGTTTTGGCAAAATGATTCCTTTAAATCCTTCTTCTTTAGCTTTAATTGCAATTGGTAAAACACCTCTGATTGGACGCAACTCCCCATCAAGCGATAATTCACCCATTATAACATATTCTTTCAGTAAATTTGTTTTTACTTGTTCTGATGCAGCTAAGATTCCAATAGCAATACTTAAATCATATGCTGCTCCTTCTTTACGAATATCCGCAGGAGCCATGTTAACCGTAATACTCTTACCAGGCATTTTATATCCACAGTTTTTAATCGCAGCAATAATCCGTTGCTGACTCTCTTTTACAGCGCTATCTGGTAATCCCACCAGAAAAAAATTTATTCCGGTGGTCATGTTTACCTCAATAGTAACTTGTGTTGCGTTAATTCCGGTTACTGCGTAACCATATGTTTTTACAAGCATAGTTTGTGATTTAATTTTTTTTATGGTGATTTCGAGTGCCTCAACCATCATGTTTATTTTTTAATCTATTACGCTTTTCCAACAATAACCAAGTCCTTTGCTCTGATTTCAGAAATCTGTTGAATAAATCCTTCTTTATTTTTTTTACTGCGCTTTATTAGTTTACCGGCAATTTGAATTGCAGCTCCTTTGTTGATTGTGTTTTCACTTAATTCTGCTAATCGGCCACTTAGTACAACTTTGTGCCAAACAGTTAATCGTTTAATTTTTCCATCTGTTGTTTTAATGAACTCATGTGTTGCAAGAGAAAGGTATGCACGTTTTTTGTTATTGGCAATTACTTTAATTGTTGGTTGTGTTCCTACATTTCCTGATAAGGTAATTTTATTGATACTGTTTTTCATTTTGTTTAATTTTTGTGTTTTAATTAGAATTTATTTTTTAGATGAATTTATGCTTTACCCATAATGATTACTCCGTTTGCTAAGATTTCTGTGCTATAACGCAACACTCCATTTTTGTCGGTATAATTTCTATTGATCAATTTTCCGTCAATGGCAATTTCAGCACCTTTATTTAATTGCTTTTCTGCAAGTTCAGCTAATTTGCCCCAAAGCACAATGTTGTGCCAGCTTGTTTGCGTTACTTTTTCTCCTTTGGCATTTTTATAGACTTCGTTACTCGCCAAATAAATTCGAGCTACTTTTTTATTTTCAGCAATTTGTTTTACTTCCGGAGCTTTGCTTACATTACCAATTAAGGTTACTTTATTTTTTATTGTATTCATACGTATTATTTGTTATTTATTTTTTAAATTGAATGACGTTTAATTTTTATGCTTACGCTTTGCCTAATAATACTAACTCGCTTGCTTGTATTTCGGTGATGTATCTTTTTACTCCGTCTTTATCTGTATAAGATCTGTTTATTAATTTTCCTTCAATGGCTACTTCCGATCCTTTTTTTAATAATTTCTCAGCAATTTCTGCCAGAGGACTCCACATTATTACATTGTGCCAGGTGGTATCTGTAACGCGCTCTCCTTTTTGATTTTTATAAATCTCATTAGTTGCAATTGATACACGAGCCAGCTTTTTATTGTTTTCTAATGATTTAATTTCAGGTGCGTTACCTAGATTACCGATTAATGTTACTTTGTTTTTAATTGAGTTCATGATGTTTGTTTTTATTTGTTTTACATTTTTAATTTTTGTCGGATTTGATTTTTGGCGCCTATCAAAATTTGACGATGCAAAGTAACGGCAAGGAAAAAGCAGGAGTCGGTTAATAAATAGTTATATACGGATATATTTATTTGTATTCGTTTGTTGTCGTTTGAGTTTATTGATTTTCTGTGATTTAAATAATTACTATAAGTTATTAAAAGATCTATTTATTTTACTTTAATTGTATTAGTTTTATTGAAATATGTAATAGTGGAGTTCAGAAACCACTTTAAAAAACGAATAATAAAAATTCACATAAATTATTTCAAAATGAAAAAAGTATCAATTGTTTTAGGAACTGTTTTAATGCTTACTACTTTTTTAACTAGCTGTGGTGGTAATTCTATTGAAAGCGATGCAAAAAAAGTTGCCGAACTTCAGTGCAAAGCACAACAACTTGCTTTAAAAGCTGCTTCTGGCGACATGTCTATTCTTGAAGAAAGTACTAAACTTTCTACTG
>CAZTCG010000242.1:0-2008 GCA_964612005.1 uncultured Flavobacteriaceae bacterium
TAGATACCACCGATGGAGTAAAAATTGAGTTTGATAAAGAGGGGGTGCATCTTCGCAAATCAAACACTGAACCTATCCTTCGAATTTACTCGGAGAGTTAGTCCATGACCACAGCAAATAATCTAGCAAAGAAAATTATGCAGGATATAAAGGAGGTAATCAAGTCCTGATTTTCAATGCACCATTTTTATAAATATCACGGTACCGGTAATGATTTTATCATTATGGATAACCGTGATGAAAGTATTCAGTTAACAACAGCACAAATTGCCCAATTATGCCACAGAAATTTTGGTATTGGTGCCGACGGCTTAATGTTGCTTGAAAATTCTAAAAATAAAGATTTTAAGATGCGCTATTTTAATAGCGATGGTAACGAAGGCAGCATGTGCGGAAATGGTGGTAGATGTTTAGTTGCATTTGCGAAAAAATTAAATATCGTTGATGCAGAAACTGAGTTTGAAGCCATTGACGGAATTCATCATGCAATTATTACCGAAAACGGTATTAGTTTAAAAATGAATGATGTTATGGGAATTGAAAAAATTGGGGAAGATTTTTTTCTGAATACCGGTTCACCACATTATGTGAGGTATGTAGATAATTTACAAATGCTTGATGTTATTTCAGAGGGAAGAGCAATACGGTATAACAAGCGTTTTTTTGAAAATGGAACCAATGTAAACTTTATTCAAAAAATTGGTAACACTCTCCACATTCGAACCTATGAAAGAGGTGTGGAAAATGAAACTTTATCTTGTGGAACCGGCACAGTTGCTGCCGCCATTATTAGCAATCTGGGCACTTCAAATGAATATAAAGAAATACAATTTCAAACGAAAGGCGGATTGTTAAGTGTAAGTTTCGTTAAAAACAACGAATTGGAATTTAATCAGGTTTGGCTTGATGGGCCTGCTAAATTGATTTTTGAAGGGAATATTTAATTAGTACTCCTAAATTTATTACGCTAGAATTTCTCTCATTTATTTAAATTATTTTAAAAATCAATTTTATTGATTTGAAAAGTTAATTGCAATTCTATCATGAAAACGATATTTAAAACAATGTTTTTAAAATTAATTCTTACGTAAATAAAAAACTTATTTCTATCTTTCAATTTAAAACAACTTAGTTATGAATCATATTTTTCCTGAAACAGAATTGATTGTTACCGATAAAAAAACAGTATATCATATTGATTTATCCCCCGACCAAATTGCTGATGACGTAATTGTGGTTGGCGATCAGGGCAGGGTAGAGAAAATATCTGCTTTTTTTTCAACGATAGAATGTAAGGTGGCACATCGTGAATTTGTAACGCATACTGGTATATTTAATGGAAAGCGCATCAGTGTTGTTTCTACAGGAATAGGTACTGACAATATTGATATTGTTTTAAATGAATTAGATGCTGCAGTAAATATTGATTTAGAAAAACGAATAGAAAAACAAAATAAACGTTCACTTAATATTATTCGCCTCGGAACAAGCGGAGCTTTACAAGATTATATTCCTGTAAATGGGTTAGTAGTATCAAAATATGGTTTGGGATTAGATGGCTTACTTAATTTTTATCAAGGATATAAAAATCAAAATGAAAATGAAATATCGGACTCATTTATAAAACACATGAATTGGCCCGATAATTTGTGTTATCCCTATTGTTATTCTGCTAATGACAAATTATTTAATATGTTTTCCAATGGTAATTATTCGGGTATCACTGCAACTGCACCTGGATTTTATGGACCACAAGGCAGACGTTTACGTTTAAAACCTTTTATGCATGATTTAAATGAGCGATTAACTGCATTTGATTTTAATGGTGAAAAAATAACCAATTTTGAAATGGAAACATCTGCTCTTTATGGTTTAGGCAAAATGCTTGGGCATAATTGTTTAACTATATGTGTTATAATAGCAAATCGTATTCGTAAGGAATTTACTAATGATTACAATGCTAGTGTTAGTCACTTAATTGAAACATCTTTAGAAAGATTAACAGCAT
>CAZTCG010000242.1:2018-3455 GCA_964612005.1 uncultured Flavobacteriaceae bacterium
TGCGATTGTATTTTTGTAATACGTATGGCAGGCAGATTATCAAAAAAGGAAATTTCGGCACTCCTAAATTTACTGGATGATCCGGATGAACAAATTTATATTCATGTAAAAGATAAATTTGTTTCTTTCGGCACGAAGATTATTCCTCATTTGGAAAATGCTTGGGAAGATTCTTTTGATGCGATCATACAAAAACGTATTGAAGAAATTATTCACCTCATTCAGATTGAATCTCTCAATAAAGAACTTTTAAACTGGGCAAAAAATAATCAATATGATTTATTAACCGGTATTTTACTTATTGCACGTTTTCAATATCCTGATTTGGATGAAGAGAAAATTCGCAAACAAATTCAACAAATCAAACAAGATGTTTGGCTCGAAATAAATGATGATTTAACTGCGCTTGAAAAAGTTAAAATCATCAATCATATTTTATTTGATGTGCATCAGTTTAGTGGAAATATTTCTAATTATCATGCGCCACAAAATTCATTTATCAATACAGTATTAGAAACCAAAAAAGGTAATCCGGTTTCTTTAGCCATATTGTATATGGTAATTGCACAGGAGCTTAACATACCTATTTACGGAGTTAATTTGCCCGAGCATTTTATTGTAGCTTACGTTGATGAGTTTAAAAATCTATTTTCAAATAGCGATAAAAAACATACTGCTGAAAATGTATTGTTTTATGTAAATCCTTTCAGTAAAGGAATAATATTTAGTAATAAAGACATTGATCAGTTTTTAGCACAATTAAAGCTCGATCCAAAGTCATCTTATTACAAACCTTGTAGTAACCTCGACATTATAAAACGTGTAATTCGAAATTTAATCTACAGTTTCGAAAAATTAGGTCACCTTGATAAAATTGATGAATTGAAGCAAATTCAAGAATCGTTAGATAAGTTGAAATAAATTTATCTCAATGAATAAAAAAGGCACTCTCTATCTTATCCCTGTTGGAATGGGGAATAACGATTCTCAACGAATTATTCCAGAATACAATATTTCAATATTAAAAGAATTAAAGCACTTCGTTACCGAAAATGGTAAAACAGCACGTGCTTATTTGAAGGATACCATAAAAGATATTGTTTTACAGAATTTATTTTATTACGAATTAAATCATCATACAAATCCACAAGATATTTTTACGTACTTAAAACTATTGTTAGATGGAAATCATGTTGGTTTAATGAGTGAGGCGGGTTGTCCGGGCATTGCTGATCCGGGTGCTGAATTAGTTAAGCTGGCTCATAAAAATAATATAAGAGTTGTTCCATTAATTGGGCCTTCATCTATTTTGCTTACCATTATGGCAAGTGGTTTAAACGGGCAAAATTTTGCATTTAATGGTTATTTACCAAAAGACAAACACGAACGAATTAAAAAAATAAAAGAGCTGGAGAAATTATCTTTTTCGAAAAATCA
>CAZTCG010000243.1:0-3443 GCA_964612005.1 uncultured Flavobacteriaceae bacterium
AGGCGATGAAAAATACTTAAGCATTGCAGCTGCATCCATTTTGGCAAAAACTTACAGGGATGATTTGATGATTAAACTGCATGAAGAATACTCTTATTACAAGTGGAATACCAACAAAGGGTATCCAACCATTGAACACCGAGAAGCAATTAAAAATCACGGAACAACGCCTTACCATCGAATGAGTTTTACTTTGTTAAGTGATCAGTTAAGTTTTGATTTTTAACAATACAGGTTTTAAACCTCTTTTTTAAAATTAAAAGTATTAATTATTCATTTACTATTTTTAATTTATGAATCAACAAGAACGTAACGAGGTTATTCTAAAAAAATATATACCTGAAACTGCCGTTGCATTAATTGCAAATTGGATTGTTGATTATGATTTTAAACTGAAAATAAAAAAAGAGCGTTCAACTAAGCTAGGAGATTATCGATCTCCTGTAAATGGAAGCAACCATCAGATAACCATAAACTATAATCTAAACAGGTATGCTTTTTTAGTTACGCTTGTTCACGAAATTGCACACTTAACAACCTACAATAAATATAAAAATTCAGTACTGCCTCATGGTGCTGAATGGAAACAGGAGTTTAAATCTTTAATGCAACCGTTTTTAAATTCTGATGTTTTTCCTGTTGAATTACTGTATGCATTAAATAAATATTTACAAAATCCAGCCGCTTCCAGCTGCAGTGATAAAAATTTATACCGCGCTTTGAAATTATACGATGAAAAAACGGACTCAGGAATCTTTATTGAAAAAGTTCCTTTAAAAACGGTTTTTCATTACGACGGGAAACTTTTTGAAAAAGGAGAACGAATCAGAACACGATATCAATGCAAGGAAATTAAAAGTGGTAAAACGTATTTATTCCATGCTTTAGCCGAAGTTCAGTTGTTTGAAGAGCAATGGAAAAACACCTCAAATTTAGTGTAAGATGGTATTTTCAAGTTTAACATTTCTGTTTTTCTTTTTACCACTTACATTAATTTTTCATTACATCACCAAAAACAATTTATTCCGTAATTTATCACTAACTGTTTTTTCACTGATCTTCTACGCTTGGGGCGAACCTCTTTGGGTGTTTCTTTTATTGTTCAGTGCCATATTCGATTACGGAAACGGATTATTGATTGCAAAATATTTGTCAAAAAGCAAGTTAAAGGCAAAATGGATACTCGCATTATCAATCATTGGCAACGTAGGGATTCTTATTGCATTTAAGTATGGCGGTTTTATTTATGATAA
Organism: uncultured Flavobacteriaceae bacterium; assembly: GCA_964612005.1. Classification (GTDB taxonomy): domain Bacteria; phylum Bacteroidota; class Bacteroidia; order B-17B0; family Aurantibacillaceae; genus JADJDM01. The sequence goes on from CAZTCG010000243.1 coordinate 1,254, forward strand.
CATCAATTATTTTATTACGTTACCTTTTGCTCGCCCAACAAACACGTTACCAATTGGAATTTCATTTTACACATTTCAAACTGTTTCTTACACCATTGATGTGTATCGCGGTGAAGTAAAAGCTCAAAAAAACATTGTCAATTTTTTAATGTTTGTCAGTTTATTTCATCAGCTGGTAGCCGGGCCAATTGTTCGGTATCAAACCATTGAAGCAGAAATGGAAAATCGTAAGTTCAATTGGTCAGACATCAGTAGCGGTGTTGGTCGTTTTTGCTTTGGTTTGTTTAAAAAAGTAATTATTGCCAACACAGCAGGTGAGTTGGTAACAAAATATTTGGAAAACGGATTCAATGATTTATCCTCATTGGAAGCTTGGTTTGGAATACTATTATTTTCTATTCAAATTTATTTTGACTTTTCCGGTTATTCGGATATGGCAATTGGTTTAGGCAGAATGTTTGGATTTCATTACGATGAAAATTTCAGGCATCCTTACGCTGCCATTTCTGTTGGTGATTTTTACAAAAGATGGCACATTTCATTAGGAAAATTTTTCAGAGATTATGTTTACATTCCTTTAGGTGGAAACCGAAAAATGCAATTACGAAACATCATGATTGTTTGGTTGCTCACAGGATTGTGGCATGGAGCCAGCTGGAACTTTGTGCTATGGGGCTTTTATTTTGGATGCTTTATGATCATCGAAAAGTTGCTGGAAAATGTACTTAAAAAAACACCTCGAATCATCAGGCATTGTTACACATTATTCTTAATCATCTTTAGTAGATCTATTTTTTATTTCGTTGATTTTTCAAAACTCAAACAATTTATAGTTAAACTCTTTAACAATCCTTTACCGGTTAAAGATGCCTTTTACACAGATATTTACAACCATGCATTTTGGTTTATTTTGGTCATCTTGTTATGTATTCCATGGGATGAAATCCTTAAGCCCGAACATTATTTAAGAAAGAATACTGAATTAATTTATGCCTACGCTCAACCTGTTGTTAACGGAATATTATTGATTCTTTGCATTACGTTTCTCATTGACTCTACCTATAATCCATTTTAGATTTTGAGAAAGGTAGCTGTCATAAATTGCACTTTGTTTACGCTGATACTTTTCGGTTACGGAATTTCTTATATCATTAACCCATCAAAACAAATTTCTGAATCGGAAAAAAGAATGCTGGCACAATTCCCTAACTGGAGTTTTGATGCTTATTTAAAAGGAGTTTGGATTGATTCAGTAGATAAATTCGTGAATGATCAGGCACCATTCAGGTTACAATCAGTTGCCCTTTCTTCTACACTTAATTATTACAAAGGTTTTCACTTTCCGGAAAAGGAGCGTATAGTTAGTGTTAAAAAGCCAAATAAAAATCTAGCAAAAAAGAATTCTGCAAATGACACTGCAAGTGCAGTTAGAAGATACCTGGATGATTTTACAGAAACAGCTTCAAGTAGTTTTTTAATTATTAACGGAAGTGTATTTACCTTAAATTCTGGAGTTCCTTCCATGTCAAAATATTTTGCTGACATGTTGAATAAATATGCGAGGGAGCTAAAAAATGAAACTCGCATTTTCTCATGTGTTCCGCCATTGTCCTCTGCATTTATTCCGGTAAAGAAATACGAATTCTACAATAAAAAAAATCAGGAAACGCTATTGGCAATTCGAGCCGGATTAAGTGATGGATCAATTTTTTGTGATGTATTGGGTGAACTAAATAAACACACCGATAAAAAATTATTTTTCAGTACTGATCACCATTGGACTGCCTATGGTGCTTATTATGCCTATGTTGCTTTCTGTAAACAGGCAGGTTTTGAATCCGTTCCTCTGGAGAACATGACCAAAAAAACAAAATATAATTTTTTAGGAACATTATATGAGCTTACACGTGATAAATCTGTAGAGAAAAATCCGGATACACTGGATTACTTTATTCCAAAAGTGGAAACCAATGCAGTAACTTATAAAGAGGGAGATTTATCTTATCCATACAAAACAGAAGTGTTTTGCGAACGTAGTTATGGTGGTTATAGTTATTCTACTTTTCTGTGCGGTGACCTGGCTTTAATAAAAATTAAAACAAACATAAAAAATGGAAAGAAAGCCATGGTTATAAAAAATTCCATGGGCAATGCTTTTTCAGTTTTTTTAATCAGTCATTACGAGGAACT
>CAZTCG010000244.1:0-3398 GCA_964612005.1 uncultured Flavobacteriaceae bacterium
TCCAAAATAAAATTCATTTACTACACCCGCACCAGCAGCTCTATCGTAAGCTTCTACTATATTGCCCAGGTTTACGGATTTTGAACCATGTTGCTCTCTGATCCATTCGTTATTAGGAAGATTTATGCCTATAGGTGTAGCAGGAGCAGCATCACCGCTTTCTATCACAACATTAATTACTTTAGCAGAAATACCTGTTACATTTTCCTTTTTATGTTCAGGAAGAATTGGTGAGTTGTCTTCAAACCACTGTGCATTATCTCCAATTGTTTTAATACGTTTTGAAGCTTCCATATCTTTCACAGAAACAATGGCTTCATAAGTTCCTTTGTAACCAATAGGATCATTGTAGGTTTCAATAAACCCATTTACAACATCAACTGCTGATTGATTGTCTTTAGCCCAGGCAATGCTATACGTATCAAAATCTTTTAAACTACCTGATTTATAAAAGTTGATAAGCTTTACGAGAGCATCTTTTTGTGTTGCATTTTCAGTAAATGGTACAGCTTTTTCCAGCCAGAAAATAATACGCTCAATGGCTGAATTATACATGCTTCCAAGTTTCCAGGTCTTCTCAATTAACTTCCCGTTTTCTTTAATCAGTTTAGAATTTAAGCCAGCCATAACTGGTGTTTTACCATTTAATTTATTGGCATCCTTGTAAAAATCTTCAGCTTCTTTTTGAGTTAATCCTTCGTAATAGTTTACGGCTGATGAAGTAAGCAGATCAAGCTTAGGATCGAGATTTACTTTTTTAGATGCAAGTGACGGATTAAAAACAATATCAGAAATACGTTGCTCAAACTGAACAAGCGTTTCACCATTTGCTAATGGAAAATTTGTAGCATTTGATTTTGAAATTAAATCAGTGAAATATTCTTTTGAAAATTCAGGTAAAATTTTATCGCTGCTGTAGTGATGATGAATTCCATTTGAGAACCAAACTCGTTTGGAATACACTTCAAATTTTTTAAACTCTTCTGATGCTCTGTCTCCATTGTAGCTATCGTAAATGGTTTCAATGGTTTTACGAACAGTTAAATTGTATTTATAATTCTGATCCCACAAAATATCTCTTCCGCAAAGAGCAGCTTCATATAAATAATAAATCAATGTTTTTTGCTGCAAGGATAATTCTTCAAAACCCGGAACTTGATAGCGTAGCACTCTTAAATCAGCAAATTGCTCTGCCTGAAATTGAAAATCAGGAATTGAATCGGTTGAGCTGTTTTTTAATGAATCAATTTTTTGAATCTCAGTGATATCACTAATGTCTTTTTGATTGCTTTGGCAGGCAATTAAAACTAATGCCAGAGGAATAAATTTAAAGTTACTCTTTTTAATCATATAATTTTTTTAATTGTTCATTTTAAGAAAACCAAAAATAGATGATTTGATTTGATTTTAAAAACGAAAAAACAATTTGATTAGATTTAAATTAAAATACTTTAATTTAATTATATGAGTTTTCATTCGATGAATTGAAATAAATTTCAACTCTTCTGTTTAACGCTTTTTTTGAGGGATTTGTATTAGGGTATTTAGGATTTTTTTCTCCTAATCCAAATGTTGTAATTGTGTTTTTAATTTCATTTTCTAATAAATAATCTTTTACCGAATTTGCTCTATTTAATGATAACTCTAAATTGTATTTTTCATCTCCTTTGTCATCAGTATATCCACGTATTTCTATACTTACATTTTCATTTTGTTTGATCAAATCAATTAAGCGTTCGAGGGTTAAATTCATTCTTTTATTAATCTTAAAGGAATTAAGTTCAAAAAAAACATCATTTAATGTAAATACAGGAGTGGTTGATTTTTTTAGATGATAGATATCTGTTGTATGCTCAGCGCTTAATGATGCAACTTGTAGACCATTGATTATGTAACCACTTCTATAATTTGTTTCTCTAATAAATCCATCACCGGAGCTACCTGCTTGTGTTGGCTTAAACCCAAGTGGCTTTACTTTAGCAATAAATGCTGAACCATCCTTTGCTTCTTTATAGCCCCAATCATCAAATTCAGAAGAAGCGTCTTTTACTAAATAAGGTCCTTCCCAATCCTTCCAGTTGTTTTTGTCTTTTCTTTTAAAGAAATATACATCTAAATCGTATTTATTTTTTACATAACCATTTGAACTTACAAAGAGTGTAAGCCCATCTGAAGATAGCCAAGGTGATCTTTCAGCTGCACCTGAATTTATCTTTGCACCAAGATGGATTGGGTTACTCCATACATCATCTTTTTTTAAGCTAACATAAACATCAGTATTGCCCCAAAAACTGGTATTCCATTTTATCCCTTTTTTATGATATTCACCAATATGTCCGGGCCTGTCGGAAACAAATAATATGAATTTTTCATCTTCATCCATTATTGCATCTGCCTCTGTAAATATTGAATTAACCGGCTCAGGGAAATGATATAGTTGATAGTTTCCATTGCTTAGCAACTTAGCCTTAAATAAATCGGTTGTTTCTGTTTCTGGTGTACTACCTTTTGGTCCTAGTTTCTCTGGATAATTAGAGGTAACAAGTAAGCTTTGATCCTTCAATACCTGCGAAATAACTTCATGTCCGTTTGTATTTAAAGATTTTATAGGTCGTGCGTCCTCCCAAATACCATTATTTAAATCTGATACAAAAACATCTTCTCCACCCGAGGAGGATTGTTTGGTAAAATCTAGCTTAAAATCAAAATATCCGGTTCGATCCATAGCTGAAAAATACAGTCTATTTTCATTATTGGATAAAATTGGAAGATATTCATTTGCAGATGTATTAATATGATGACTTAGTTTGATAAGCTGTCTATTTAAATTAATAATATCTACAATAGTATTTGTATAGGTTAATGAGTCATTAATAGTGTCCTTTAAATCATTGATGTTTGAGAAATTTACGGTATCATTTGTATTAGCTGCTTTGTTTTTTTTATTCATTGAATCTGAGCAAGAAATAAATAAAAATACTATTGCTATAATGAAGTAAAGATGTTTCATGAATTAATTATCGATTACAAATATCATGAATAAATTATCCATTTTAAAAAATATAAAAACAAGAGTTAAAATACAGCATAAAAAATGTAATGGTTTTATGTATCTCACGTTATATAGTTAAAGCTGATTTTAACAGTAATGTATACAGGTTATGATTTCAGTTTTAAAATTGTTAAGCAAATTATTCTGAAATAAATTCTCAATTAACTAAATATTGACTTATGAAATAGCCATGTGCTTCGCGCACAATCACAAATGCGTTGCACTGAGCTTGACGAAGTGAAGATACATGGCGTATAACATATGGCAATAAAAAAACAAATAACATCTACATATGAAATAACCATGTTGCGACCAGCTCAAAAACAAATGACTAAACATGGTTATA
>CAZTCG010000245.1:0-3395 GCA_964612005.1 uncultured Flavobacteriaceae bacterium
AAAAAAACAATAAAAATCTACATATGAATTAAAAATTAATACGATTTTATAAACTCATTTTAGTAAAAATTATTTATAATTTTTATTTATAAGTTTATAAGATTTTTTACATTGTCATCTTAAATTCAATAGACAATGGAAAACAAAGTTTGTAAGTTATTCAATATTAAATATCCTTTAATTCAAGCTGGAATGATTTGGTGCAGTGGCTGGGAGCTTGCAGCTGCCGTAAGCAATTCCGGTGGTCTAGGAATAATTGGCGCAGGTTCAATGTATCCGGAAATTTTAAAACAGCACATTCAAAAATGCAAAGCTGCAACCGATAAACCATTTGCTGTAAACCTTCCGCTACTCTATCCTAATATTGATGAACACATTAAGATTATCATAGAAGAGAAAGTTAAAATTGTTTTTACTTCTGCAGGTAATCCAAAAACATGGACAGATTTATTAAAGAAAGAAGGAATTGTTGTTGTTCATGTAGTATCAAATTTAAAATTTGCAATTAAAGCTCAAGATGCAGGTGTTGATGCAATAGTTGCAGAAGGATTTGAAGCAGGCGGGCACAATGGACGAGAGGAAACAACTACACTTGTTCTGATACCACATATTAAAAAACACATTTCCATTCCATTAATTGCTGCAGGTGGTATTGGATCTGGAGCAGCAATGGCAGCATGTTTTGCATTAGGAGCTGATGCTGTTCAAATTGGAAGTCGTTTTGTAGCCTCATTGGAATCATCCGCTCATGCTAATTTTAAAGCTTCTGTAGTTTCGTGTAATGAGGGTGATACAGTTTTAACATTAAAACAATTAACTCCTGTTCGATTAATAAAAAATGAATTTTGCAATCAGGTTTTGGACGCAGAAAATAGAGGTGCAACAAAAGAAGAATTAACTAATTTATTAGGCAGAGCAAGGGCCAAAAAAGGAATGTTTGAAGGCGACTTAGTTCAGGGCGAATTAGAAATTGGGCAAGTTTCAGGAACGATTAGAGAAATTATACCTGCTAAGGATATTGTTGAGGAAATAATGAATGATTTCTTTTTAGTAATTAATGGGCTAAGTAAATTAGCTTAGGAATTTATTATTTATAATTTATGAAACACTGGTCAATAAGTTTTACCAACTCAAAATCTTTTTTAGTCAGTGTTTGAGAAGTATGTGTGAAAATGGTAAATTCAATTTTTGAACAATTAAATATTTTAGCATCTGCATGATGATCTAATTCATCAGATATTTTTGCAACACTTAGAAAAAAATGAGCTAATTTTTCCTGATTAGAAAATTGAAATATTTTAACTAATTTATTGTTTTCCTGTCTCCAGCTCATGAACATACCACTTTTTTGAAACATGTTTTATGGATTGATTTAACTGAAGTAAATCATTCATCACAAAATAATCGGTTTGCATTTCAGAAGTACAAAAATCTGTGACTAAAATTTGTTCAATATCAAATTTTAAATGATGATTTATTTTTTGAATAGAACTAATGGATTCTCCATATGAAGATAGAATTCCTGCCCCATATATTTTTGTAGTATTATCCTCTTTAATAAGTCCAAACTCTATGGCAAACCAATATAAACGCTGTAAAGCTTTTAAATAATTTTCATTTTCTAGAAATGCAAATCCAAGCTTTCCAAACTCTAACATAAAATCAGAATAATTTTTATCAGAAAGTAAAGGTATGTGACCAAAAATATCATGAAACATATCCGGTTCTTCCAAATAATCCAACTTATCTTTGCTTCTAAGCCATGTGGATGATGGAAATTTTTTTTGTGATAATAAGATAAAAAAATCTTTAACAGGAATTAAACCAGGAACGCACTGAATTTGCCAGCCGGTATGATTTAAAAACCACTTATTAATTTTTTCAAAGTTTGGAAGTTCATTTGGATTTAATACATCATCCATTTTAGATAATGCATCTAAATAAGCATTACAAGATTTATCCTGAAGGTTTTTGATTTGACGAGTAAATAATATATTCCACACTTCTAAATCAGAAGAAGTGTAATTTTCATATATCTGTTTCATAAAAAAGAGGGGAAAAATGAAATTAAAAAACTAAATTGAAACCTCCGGTGAACCTGACTCAGCCTGATCACTTACAACTGGTTCGGCAATTTCTTTTGCTTTATCTAGCTCCTTATTTTTTTCTGCTTGTTCCATTTGTTGTTCTCTGGTTTCATATGGTCGTTTACCAAAAATGGCCTCTAAATCATCTCTAAAAATAACTTCTTTCTCCAATAACTTTTCTGCCAATAAAGTCAATTTTTCTTTATTATTCATTAAAATTTCCTTTGTAGAGAAATAGGCCTCATTAATCATATTCTTTATTTCAGCATCAATCATTTCTGCAGTATGCTCGCTATAAGGTTTTCCAAAAGAATACTCTGATTGTCCAGATGAATCGTAATAACTAACATTTCCAATTTTTTCATTTAAGCCATAATATACAATGGAAGCATATGCTTGTTTGGTAATTTTTTCCAAATCGCTCAATGCACCAGTAGAAACCTGACCGAAAATTATTTCTTCAGCTGCTCTTCCTCCTAATGCTGCGCACATTTCATCAAAAATTTGTTCTTTGGTAGTAATCTGTCTTTCTTCTGGTAAGTACCAAGCTGCTCCCAATGATCTTCCTCGTGGAACAATAGTAACTTTAACTAAAGGAGAAGCATGTTTAACTAACCAACTCACTGTTGCGTGACCAGCTTCGTGAAATGCGATAACTCTTTTTTCGTGTGGCGTAATAATTTTATTTTTCTTTTCTAAACCACCAATAATACGATCTACAGCATCTAAGAAATCTTGTTTATCTACAGATTTTTTATCTTTTCTTGCAGCAATTAAAGCAGCTTCATTACAAATATTAGCAATATCTGCTCCGCTAAACCCTGGGGTTTGTTTAGCAAGAAAATCAACATCAACTGTATTATCTAATTTCAAAGGTTTTAAATGTACTAGGAAAATTTCCTTTCTTTCGTGCATGTCAGGTAAATCAACAAAAATCTGACGATCAAAACGACCCGGACGAAGTAATGCTTTGTCTAAAATATCGGCACGATTAGTTGCAGCCAATATAATTACACCACTATTTGTTCCAAAGCCATCCATTTCAGTTAACAATTGGTTAAGTGTGTTTTCACGTTCATCATTTGCACCTTGTGAAATATTTTTACCTCTAGCTCTACCAATTGCATCAATTTCATCAATAAATACGATACAGGGTGATTTTTCTTTGGCTTGACGAAACAAATCGCGAACGCGAGATGCTCCTACTCCAACAAACATTTCAACAAAATCTGAACCTGACAATGAGAAAAATGGAACTTTTGCCTCACCAGCAACTGCTTTCGCCAAAAGTGTTTTACCTGTACCTGG
>CAZTCG010000246.1:0-1864 GCA_964612005.1 uncultured Flavobacteriaceae bacterium
TTTGCTATCTAACTCTTGTAATAACTTTTCCAGCTCAATTTTGCCCAGTATGGTATTTAAGAAAATACCAATTGATTCGGCGGCTTCCTCGATGAATTTAATCTCTGTGGTTGTGTAAGGAATTAATTTCACCAATTCCATTAAGCCAACTAACTTTTGATTATAAAAAAGAGGCACTACGAACAATGAAACCGAATTGGAACTGCCAAGCGTTGTAGACACTTTAAAAAAATCTGTAGAAATGCCATTAAGTGAAATTGGCTTTTTACGATGAATGGATTGAGCAATCAACGAATTTTCCTTACTCACAATTTCAGGGGCAGCTTGTTCATTACCCATTGAAAAAGTAAGGGCCAATTGATCGGTTTTATTTATTGTATAAAAAGTTCCAATCTGGCAGGTAAAATAATCAAAGAAAAAAGTAATAATCTCTTTTGCCAGCTGTTCTGTATCTTTATCACCACGTAATAATTCTGCCAGTTTTACCTTTCCGTCTTGTACCCAGGTATTTTCAGTATGCTGTTCAGATAAATGCTGGATGCTCTCCTGCATCTGATGTATGGCTTTGCTTACGGAGTCTAATTTGCTCATTAAAATTGTTTAAGATTTTTGTAATCAGTTGATTTACAAATATGGTGAAAATTGATGAATGTTTACGTTTGTTAAATTTTAATTATAGAAAATAAAACAAAACAATTTTTTCATCTAAAATTTCCAATCAAGGAATAACCTTGTGATTTCAAGATATACGACCTATCACATTCACCGTTTCCAAATACGATATAATTATTGGTTTGAGAAAGTAAACCAATTAACTGATAGTTTGAGTAACCCTTTGTAAAACTTAATAATTTGGAATAAACTGAATCCGATTTGCAAGAGTATCCAAATTCAACATCATTGGAAAGATACGAACGATAACTTGCCTGATTTATATTACTACCATTTGAAACTCCACCCAATAAAAACTGTGCTAATGTAAAACTTAATGGTTGATTAAAGTTTACAAAAGCATTTTGAGTGTTTTTATAGTATGATCTCCGGTAAAAGTGATGTTTTTCGCGTTATTTGTAGTCATTAACATAGAAGAAGTGATTTGCCAAGTAAGTGTATCATAAATTCTTCCTGAATTAGTAATAATTTGTATTCCATTAATTAATAATGTGTCAGTTCTGTAGTTATTTAACAAAATAGCTATTTTATTTGTTGAATCGGTAAAGGATAAATTTTTCTTAAAAGCAAACTGTATCAATCCTGATCTGAACTTTCCATCTTTACACAATACTAAATTATTTCCATAATTGATTTTTATTTTCATGCTATCCAAATTACTGATTGAATCTTTTGTAATGAGAACAGAGTTATTCATTGAATTAAAAGAAAATAAAGAATCGTTAAAACTAACCTGTTGGCCAGAAACAAAAACATCTTTAATAACATTTAATGCTACAATTTCGTGCTTTAAAAAAGTGACATCTTGTTCTACTATTGGGCCAATATCTTCGCTTTCAAAATCGTCTTTTTTACAAGATGAAAAAGCAAATAAAACTATTATTAAAAAAATTGGCGTCAGGTGTTTCATTTGATTAATTTGTTTACTTTCTAACAATCAGTCTGTTTAAAAAACAAAAAACCCGGCGGTGAGCCGGGTTATAAAAATTAGATTTTTTTATTTATTAAAAATAAAAGTTTAAACTAAGATTTCCTGCTGGAGAAAAACTGTTCATCCATAATTGTTTTGGATCACTTGCTGCAGCATTATCTCTATCGTTACCCAAGAACCAACCTCTTGTAACATCACCTGATTTCACTTTAGTATCAGAAATAACAGCACCTGTAGCAATTGCTCCACCGTTATCATCCA
>CAZTCG010000246.1:1970-3390 GCA_964612005.1 uncultured Flavobacteriaceae bacterium
CTCTCATCGTGATCAGCTGCAGAAGATACATTTGTACCAAAGTTAGTTGTATAATTAGTTACAGCATCATCATTAGCTGAGGTTGTTACAGAATTTGTTACAACATCATTACCGTAGCTGTATTTTTCTCCACCACCAGCAAGAATTAATGCAGCTTCAGCTCCATAATAACCTTGTAATCTGTATTTAGAACCTTTTCTTTTTTCTAAACCACCTCCAATACCAACTGCCCAATCTCTAGTTTTTTGAACATCTTTTACTTGTTCTGGATCTATATTAGTTGGCCAAGTTTGAGGAGTAGGAGTTGCTGTATTTAATTTATCAATAAATTTTGCAGTTGTATTTGTTTGATTATACAATCTAATTGTTCCTTTGTATGCAGTAGTAGCATCTTTAAAATATCTACCTGTCAAAGAAAACTTATTGTTTAATGGATCAAATGTTGGTGCTCCTTTGGTACCTGCTGCACCTGGATGTGCTAAGTCGGCAGCAAAATCGATAAATTTAGTAGCATCAACTGAAATACCCCAATCACCTGCTTCTGGTAAAATTGCACGACCTTTTTTATCGGTTAGGTCCTGTGCAAAAGCGCCCGTTACACCGAACGTAGCCGCTAATAATAAAATTGATTTTTTCATTTTTTTTGTTTTAGTTAAACATTGTTGGCAAATATGATACTTTTTAAAGCGAAAGTTATTAACAATTAATTTACTTATTAACCACTTTTTGTTAATTACCCTTATCTCTTATCTTTTAAAAGGGGCACAAATTTAAAAGTACCGAGTTCTTTCTTTTCAAATTCCATCCCTTTTTTACGCTTTATAATATTCATTATTTGAGTTTCACCTTCGCCAACAGGAATAACTAAAATTCCGGTTTCCTCTTTTAACTGAATTAATAAATCTTTTGGGACAATAGGCGCGCCGGCTGTAACGATAATCTTATCAAAAGGAGCAAATTGGGTTAATCCCTTGTAACCATCTCCATAAAAAAAACGCGCATTATAACCAATGGTTGGTAAAAATTCCTTTGTACGATCGAATAATTTTCGCTGACGTTCTATTGTAAACACTTTTGCGCCCATTTCTAAAAGAACTGCAGTTTGATAACCACTGCCTGTACCTATTTCAAGAATTTTATCTCCTTTTTTAATTTCCAACAATTGAGTTTGTTCTGCAACTGTTGAAGGACGTGAGATTGTTTGTCCTTCGCCAATATGATAAGCGCTTTCTTCATCATATGCAAAGTGTATTAAAGTTGGGTCATGAAAAAACAAATGACGTGGAACTTTGTTCATGGCTTTAATCACATTTTCATGAATTCCTTTTTTCTCTAATTTTTCAATCATTATTTTTCTTTTTCCTTTAAAAAGATAGGTATCGTGTCTATTTTCCATCATATAAAAACAAATTTAAAAGCA
>CAZTCG010000247.1:0-3377 GCA_964612005.1 uncultured Flavobacteriaceae bacterium
TAAACTACTGTACCGGTAGTCCATGTAGTATTTGTGGTTATATCTGCATCAACAGTAGTGTTTGTTGCAGGATAATTTACATTTTGCGGATCCCAATTACACCAGCCCGCCGTCCAGTCATTGGAAGTAACTCCATTTGTGCCATCCGTAACAGGAAAAGCACCTTTGTAGGTTGTTGGAGTCCAAAATGCCTGCGAATAAATTGCCCCTGCAGTAATCAACCCCAAAACCGATAAATAAATTTTTTTCATTTGTTTATAAATTTTAGCGCGAAATTATTTGAACAGTATTTTGTTAACCTCTCGAAATGATTACCATTTAATTACAGAATTGTAAAGTAAATGTTAGCTGCATTAAGTAAATGAAAAAGCCGATTAACATTAATCGGCTTTGTTAAATTTATGTATAACTAATATTAAAACTTAAATGAAGCGCTAAAACTAAATGTTTTACCGAAATCAGTAGACGACATAATGTTATCTATTTCTAAATCTAATTTTTTATTATTGTTAGTATCTTGATAGAAATATAAGTTTTGTGCTAATGCATCTCTCAAGTTAAATTTAATTTCCAAATTCTTTTTCTTAAAGAATGATTTCGAAAGCTGAAAATCAAGTATAGTTCTTCCTTCCTCCCAAATATCAGGCTCCTGAACATTTCCAACAATTGCAATTCTTCTTCCAATACGATTGATTGCAGCACTAAATCCCCAACCTTTATCGCTATCAACATATTGAATTCCTCCATTTACGATATATGGTGATTGACCTTGTAATGGTCGCTCTGGAGAAATTGAACCTTTAACTTCACTTACATCAACTTTCGATTGTATGTAAGCATAGTTTGAAAATAAGGTGATGTTATTCAAAAACTTGCTTGAATCAGCTTTTAATAAAGCGCCTACAATTACTCTGAATTCTAATTCAAACCCATAATTTACAGCATTTTTAACGTTTTGATAGGTAAGTGCTCTGTTTTCATCTGCACGATTAATTTGTTCAATTGCATTGTTAAATGTTTTATAAAATCCAGAAGCAGATAGTAATTGCCCTCTTCCCGGATAAAATTCGTAACGTATATCATAATTATCAATTAATGCTCTTTTTAAGAATTGATTACCGCGAATTGAAAAATTAGTAACGAAATCATAAAAGCCAAAAGGGGCTAACTCTCTAAATTCGGGACGAGAAAGTGTTTTGTAATAACTTGCGCGAATATTTTGTTTCTCTGTTATTGAGAAAATCAAATTTGCTGAAGGTAAAATATCAGTATAAGTAGAATCAACAATAACTGGTGTTCCATCATCCTCAAATGAACCTAGACGTTGATTGAAATTTTCTAAACGGGCACCCCAAACTAATCTTAACCAAGACTTAAATCGTGTATCAACCATTGCAAATGAAGAGAACAATTGAGAAGATGCATCATAAGAATCATTTGGTTTGGATGCTTCTTCTAATTTAAATCCACCCTTACCATTTGCTAATAAACCTAAATTTTCTGGCGAAAAAATTTGTTCTTCCGGAAGTGCTAATAATGTTTTATCAAATACAATTTTTCCGGGGATGCTATATCTCGTAAATCCTAAAAAGCGAGCATCAAAATCACGTACTCTTCTTTGGAACCCTGAACCTATTTTAATTTCATTAGATAACTTTAATTTTTTGAAATCAAGCGGAATTGAAACATCTGCATTTACGTTATACATATTTTCAATGTTTTTAGAATAAAAGAAATTTCCTCCTGTACTAGGTGATGTTCCGGTAATTTGAATTGCAGCTTCATATTCAGGTTCTGGTTCATCAGGATTTGTTGGATCATACTTTTGTGATGCTTTGGTATAAGTCATTTTTCTGAGGTTAGGAATATTTCTATTGATATTGCTGTATCCTCCAATCCAGTTTAACTTAATTTTTTCACCTAACAAATGTTTACCAACTAATTGAGTAGTGTACAATTTATTTTCTGTAAACCAACGAACACTTGATTTCTCTAATGTTTTAATGATATTATAAAACTCTCTCGTTCCTTCACGCATCGTTACTCGGTTCTCCGAATTGATGCTGTAAATGTTTTTTAATGTAACACTATTTTTATCATTTATTTTAAATGAAAAATTACCTAAAACACCAGCTAATGTATTGGTGATATAGTTTTTATCCTTGTATTCAAAATCCTGAACTACTTTTCCGGTTATAGGATCAATATCATTTAAAAAATCATTACGAACTGAGTTATTAAAATTATTATTGTTGTTATAAGTTAGGGCCAACATCATTCCTAAACTTTTATTACTTTCTTTAGCCCTAAATGTTTGTGCCATTGCATATTGAAAATTATAATTAGGCATAAAATTAGATGCTCCCAAAGCCCAATCATTAGGCATTAATTTCGCTAATTCGGCTTTTTGCTGAGGTGTTGTGTAGTTTTGTTTAAAATCAATTGTTGTTGGCAACAAAGAAGGTAGATTTCTTTTTCCATTATCATAACCTAGCCAATCAGTAGTACTTCCTTGATAAGTAATTTTTTCTTTAAAAGTTGCTATGGTATTATAACCCGAACCAATTGATATACTTTGAAAATTATCATCCGGAATACTTTTAGTATTGATTTGGATAACTCCTCCTGCAAAATCAGCGGGCAGTTCAGGTGTTGCTGTTTTTAAAATAACTAAGTTATCTAATAAGTTAGAAGGAAAAATATCAAAAGAAAATGCTTTACGATCACTTTCTGAACTTGGTAATGGTGCGCCATTAATATATGCAGCATTGTATCTATCATTCAAACCTCTGATGATGGCAAATTTATTATCCTGAATACTTGCGCCGCTCACACGCTTTAACACATCACTTGTATTTCTGTCAGGAGTTTTCTTTATTGTTTCAGCAGAAATACCATCACTAACAGATGCATTATTTTTTTGCATCACAAAAAGTGTATTTACATTTTCTTTATTTAAAGTAGCAGTAATGGTAACCTCTTTCAATGTGTCTCCCTGTGGCTCTTCCATTGAAAAATTAACAGTAATAGTTTCACCTGCATTTACTTTAACATCTTTAATTAATTTATTAGCATAGGAAACATATTTGCAAACTACATTATAAACACCTGGCTTTACACTTAGTATGGTATAATTGCCATCAAAATCTGATGAGGCTCCTTGTGTAGTGCCCTCCAGTAAAACACTTGCGCCAGGCAATGTTTCTCCTGTTTTTTTATCTATAATTGTACCCGTTATTTTACCGTTTTGAGCATGAATTAAAAAGGTAATAAAGAAATTAATGAATAGAATAAATTTAATTTTTTTCATGTTTTTAGTTAGCTTTAGTCTTTTAAGAAATTGCATGAATTGATCTTAGATTTTAGACTGCAAATTT
>CAZTCG010000248.1:0-3353 GCA_964612005.1 uncultured Flavobacteriaceae bacterium
TAAATGAAATTAAAAATGCAATGATTCAACTTTTTCAACATCCTGAAAACAGAATCGAATTAGTTGAGAAAGGGAAGCTTCGTAAAACGCTTTACTCATGGGATAAATCGGCAAACTTACTTTGGGATTGCATTTTAAAATCGGTATAAGATGCAGAACCAGGTAACTTATTTTGTTGATGTTATTTTGCCTTTATCGGTTCCAAATTTGTATACCTACCGTGTACCTAAAGAATTAGGAGATTACGTTCAAATTGGAAGCAGAGTGGTTGTTCAGTTTGGGAAAAATAAATTATATACTGCACTCATTAAAAATATTCATCAGCAAGCTCCGGCAGATTATACCGCAAAATACATTGACGCCATTGTGGATGAATCACCTGTTGTAAATCCTGTTCAGTTTAAGTTTTGGGATTGGATGAGTTTTTATTACATGTGTTATCCGGGTGAAGTAATGAATGTGGCTTTGCCTTCAGGACTTAAACTCAACAGTGAAACTAAAATCAGTTTAAATACTGATTATGATTTTTCAACGCTTGATTTAACTCAATTGCATGCTAATGAAAATAAAGTAATTGATCAACTTCAACTAAAACCAAAACTTAGCATTGTTGAATTGGCTGAACTTTTAAAAGTTAAAAACATTCAGTCAATCATTCATGCTCTTTCCAAAAAGAACATCATTCAGGTGCATGAAGAAATTAACGAACGCTATAAACCGCGTTTAGTGAGTTATGTGAAGTTAAATGATGATTACCTGCACAATGAATCCAAGATGCAGGAATTGTTTGATCAGTTAGAAAAGAAAGCCGTAAAACAATTGCAGGCACTTTTATTTTATTTAAACAAAGCTGGAAACATAAATGTTCTATTACAAAAAAGTGAAATTGATCGTTGTGTTAAAAAATCTTTGCTTACTGATGCCGTTGAACATTCACCGGTTCAATCACTCATTAAAAAAGGGATTTTTGACTCCATGGATTTTGAAATTTCACGATTGAAATTTGAACAGGAAAAAATACAGGAAGTCAAGCTTTCTGCTTTGCAAGAAAAAGCATATGAAGACATTCATACTAATTTTAAGAATAAAAACACGGTATTGCTTCACGGAGTAACCGGAAGTGGTAAAACAGAAATATACATCAAACTGATTCAGGACACATTGAATAAAGGAAAACAAGTTTTGTTTTTGGTGCCTGAAATTGCACTTACATCGCAACTCATTTATAGAATCAGAAAATTTTTTGGTCATCGCTCAGGTGTTTATCATTCTAAATTTTCGGAGAATGAGCGTGTGGAAATCTGGAATAACATTTCAGGTTCCTCATCAAGCAATGATTCACTAGAAAAAAATAAAAATTACGATGTAGTATTAGGAACACGTTCTGCACTATTTTTACCTTTTCAACAATTAGGGTTGATTATTATAGATGAAGAGCATGATACTTCATACAAACAACAAGATCAGTCACCACGTTACCATGCTAGAGATGCGGCAATTTATTTGGCCAATCTACATCAGGCAAAAGTAATTCTGGGTTCAGCCACTCCGTCCATTGAATCGTATTACAATGCAGAAGAAGGAAGATTTGGTCTGGTAAAATTAAATGAACGATTTGGCGGAACATTATTGCCTGAAGTTGAAATCATCAATACCGTCAACACAAAAGAACAAGCCAAAAATAAATCTTTGTTTTCCGATGAATTGAAACTACAGATTCAATTGACATTAGATCAGAGACAGCAAGTTATTTTATTTCAAAATCGAAGAGGATTTGCACCCTACACAGAATGCACAACATGTAATTGGATTCCGCATTGCACGCAATGTGATGTTGCATTAATTTATCATAAATCTGCCAACCGATTAATTTGCCATTATTGTGGATATTCCATTGCCCCTCCTTCAACCTGCAGTGCATGCGGGAATTCAGATTTAAGGCATAAAGGAGTTGGCACTGAAAAAATTGAAGAAGAAATTGAAATCATTTTTCCAACAGCAAAAATTGCTCGAATGGATGTAGATTCAACCCGAAACAAAAATGCCTATCGACAAATTATTGATGATTTCGATCAACACAAAGTGGACATTTTAGTGGGTACACAAATGGTTACCAAAGGATTGGATTTTGAGCATGTGAGTTTGGTTGGAATCATTAATGCCGATCAGCAACTTAACTTCCCCGATTTCAGGTCGTATGAACGGGCATTCCAAATTTTAACACAAGTTTCGGGTAGGGCAGGAAGAAGAAATACAAGAGGAAAAGTATTGATTCAAACAAGTAAAGTTACTCACCCTGTGCTGGAGTTGATTAAACAAAATAATTTTGATGAATTGTACAATCAGCAAATCAACGAAAGAAGAGAATTTTTGTATCCGCCATTTTACAGATTGATTGAGTTTACATTTATTTCTGCTGATTTAAATTTATTGAATGAAGCGACTTCATATTTTGCCGAACAATTAAAAAAAGATTTTAATAAGCATGTTTTAGGTCCTGAGTTCCCATTGATTAGTAAAATCAGAAATGAATTTTACAAAAAAATTATTTTAAAAATTGAACGCAATTTTTCAGTAGTAAAAGTTCGTGAAACCATTGTCAAGTATTTATCTGATGTGAAAACTGATAAGGATTTTAAAAAAGTAAAGATTAAAATTGATGTCGATCCCATTTAATTTTTATAACATTTTCCACTTAACCTTATTAGTATCCATCTATACAATAAATTGAAAGCTATTTTTATTTTTTCGTTAATTGTCCTAATTATAATCTAACTTTTATGAAAAATACAATTACTAAATTAACAGTAGCTGGTTTTTTGTTTTCGGGAGCAGTATTTTCTCAAACTCAAAAAAACAAAATTCATCAACATGATGTTGCAACTCATCGAACATGTGGCACAATGGATCATCATGAGTTTTTGATGAAGACAAGACCGAATTATGAAAAAGAATTCATTGAATACAACAAAAAATTAGATAATTATATTACAAATGAAAAAAACAATCCACAACAAAAAAATGTGAACATTACTGTTCCTGTTGTTGTGCATGTATTGTATCAAAATGCAACAGAAAATATTTCTGATGCAAGAGTAATAGAACAAGTAAATGTTTTAAATGAAGATTTTCAGAAAAACAATGCTGACACAACTATTATTCCATCTATTTTTAAATCTAGAGCGTCAGGGACAAATATTACATTTTGTTTAGCACAACGCGATCCAAATGGAAATCCCACAACAGGTATTATTCATAAGGCAACTACTGCTACTTCATTTGGTACAGATGACAAAGTAAAAAACTCTGCACAAGGTGGTGATAATGCATGGGATGTGAGTAAATATGTAAAT
>CAZTCG010000249.1:0-3322 GCA_964612005.1 uncultured Flavobacteriaceae bacterium
TTCGCAAGAAGTAAGAAGTGGCAACAAAATTCGCTTAGTACCACCGCACGATCATCAACATACATTAGGGTATTTTCATAAAAGCGATAAATCACATGTTCAACAAGCTATTGATGCTGCTCTTGCAGCGAAAGATCAATGGGCAAACTTAAGCTGGGAACATCGCGCAAGTATATTTTTAAAAGCTGCCGATTTAATTGCTGGGCCTTTTCGATCAAAATTGAATGCAGCTACGATGTTAGGGCAAAGTAAAAATGCATTTCAGGCAGAGATTGATAGCGCATGTGAAATCATTGATTTTTTACGCTACAACGTAAAATACATGACCGAAATTTATGCAGAGCAACCAGAAAGTGCTCCAGGCATGTGGAACAGATTAGAATGGAGACCGCTTGAAGGTTTTATTTATGCTTTAACGCCATTTAACTTTACAGCCATTGCCGGAAATTTGCCAAGCAGTTGTGCCATGATGGGTAATGTGGTAGTTTGGAAACCAAGTAATACTCAGGTTTACAGTGCAAATGTATTGATGGAGATTTTTATAAATTTAATTTATCCAAGTGGACCTGATGCTGCAGAAGTGATTTTTAATCACCGTGATTTTGCAGGTATTCATTTTACAGGCAGTACAGAGGTGTTTCAAAACATCTGGCAAACAATAGGATACAATATTCACAAGTATCGTTCATATCCTCGCATTGTCGGAGAAACCGGAGGAAAAGATTTTATTCTTGCACACAAATCCGCAGAGGCTAAGTCATTGGCTGTTGCCATAAGCAGAGGTGCTTTTGAATACCAAGGTCAAAAATGTTCTGCAGCTTCACGTGCCTACATTCCTTCCAACCTTTGGAATGAAGTAAAAGCTTATGTTGTTGAAGATTTAAAAACGATGAAAATGGGACCGACAGAGGATTTTACCAACTTCATCAATGCTGTAATTGACGAAAAATCGTTTGATAAATTAGCCGGTTACATTGATCGTGCTAAAAATGACTCAAATGTTGAAATCATTGCAGGTGGAACTTATGACAAGTCAAAAGGATATTTTATTTCACCAACCATCATCGTTGCAAAAGATCCAAAATACGTTACGATGTGCGAAGAATTGTTTGGACCCGTTTTGACTGTTTATGTGTACGATGAAAATAAATTTGAAGAAACCTGTGAGTTGGTTGATTCAACATCAATTTATGCCTTAACAGGTGCTATACTTTCTCAAGATCGTTATGCTATTGAACTAGCTACAAAAAAATTAGCGAACAGTGCGGGTAATTTTTATATCAACGATAAACCAACAGGGGCAGTTGTTGGTCAGCAACCATTTGGTGGAGCAAGAGGCAGTGGTACTAATGATAAAGCAGGCGCTAAAATTAATTTATTGCGTTGGGTTTCTCCTCGTACAATTAAGGAAACATTTGTTCCTCCTGTTGATTACAGATATCCTTTTTTACAGGCTGATTAATACGCTACAAGAAAATAAAAAAAGCAATCAAAATGATTGCTTTTTTTATTTAGAAAATCTTTTCAGCAACTTTTTTGGTTGCTTCTGAATTGCCCATCGTATAATAGTGTAAACACGGAACATTTGCATTATACAGTTCCTTACTTTGTTGTATGCACCATTCAATACCTACTTCTTTTACTTGCTTATCATCCTTGCAGGCAAGTACAGCTTCGTATAAATCTTGTGGAATATCTATATGAAATATTTTAGGAAGAACTGTAAGTTGTTTTTTGCTTCCAAATAGTTTTAATCCTGGAATTATAGGCACATTAATGTCGTTCTCTCGGCATAACTTTACAAAATCAAAATATTTTGAATTATCAAAAAACATTTGAGTAACAATATAATTAGCTCCCGCATCAATCTTAGCTTTCAGCCATTTGATATCGCTAAACATATTTGGAGCTTCAAAATGTTTTTCAGGATATCCGGCAACACCAACGCAAAATGTAGTAGGTTCAACTTCTTTCATTTCCTCATCCATGTATTTTCCCTGATTCATTTCATTTATTTGCATAACCAAATCAGTTGCGTAATGATGTCCGCCTGGCTCTGGAACAAATGCTGTCTCAGTTTTAATAGAATCGCCACGGAGAGCAAGAACATTATCAATACCTAAAAATGAAAGGTCAATTAATGCATTTTCAGTTTCCTCTTTTGTAAAACCTCCACAAATAATATGCGGAACAGCTTCTACAGGATATTTATTCATTATAGCTGCGCAAATACCAACTGTTCCCGGACGTTTACGAATGGATACTTTCTCTAAATAACCGCCTTCGCGTTTTTTATATACATATTCCTCTCGATGATAGGTAACATCCACAAATGCAGGTTTGAATTCCATTAATGGATCAATGCTGTTATATATAGATTGAATACTTGTTCCTTTTAAAGGAGGTAGAATTTCAATTGAAAATAAAGTTTTATCGCTGTTTTTTAATATCTCAGTTAAATGCATATGCTTTTTTAAGTGCTGCAAAAGTACATATTGTATTTTAAAAAATAAATTTAGTTTTTCTAATAAATCGCATTAAAATATTGAACGAATGTCGATGTCATTCATGCATTTAAAATGCCCTTTCGGACATTTATGAAACCCTAATTTTGAGCAGGGTCTACAGGATAAATTTTCAACCTCATGTACTTTACTTTTAGAGTCAGCTAAGTATGGGTACATTCCAAATTCTTTTACTGTGTTGCCCCATATCGAATGAATTTCTTTTTTAAATGCGGCAGCTATATGCATCAATCCGGTATCGGAGGTGATTACTTTTTGAGCATATTTTATCAAAAATGCCGATTGATTGAGGTTTAATTTTCCGCAAGCACTAAAAACCTTGTTTGAATTGGCTTGAGCAAGTTTATTACCTAAATCTTTTTCTTCTTTTCCACCCAATAGTACAATAGGTAAATCACTTAATTCAATAATTTCACGCAGCTTATTTTCAGGTATTTGTTTTGTGAAATAGGAACCTCCTAAAACCAAGGTGTGATACCCATTTTTAAATGTTAAAGGAAGAAGTTCCTCAAGGTTTATTTCGTCTTTCTTTGGAATAAAATATTCCAATCCCTTGCCGTCATTTTTAACGTGTAAAGATGCAACTGCGTCAAAATAACGTTCAACAATGTGAATGTTAGGAAGTCGATTAATCTTTAACTGAACGAATATGAATTTTTTAATATTTAATTTGTTGAATGCGGCAGAAGGCTTGTTTAATTTGCGTTTTAATGAAAAACTACGAATATTATTATGCAAGTCAACAACAAAATCAAAGTTCTCTTTACACCATTCTATGTCATCTGAAAAAATTATAA
>CAZTCG010000250.1:0-804 GCA_964612005.1 uncultured Flavobacteriaceae bacterium
TTGCATTCATTAGCGCTTAAGTTTACAATCTTGGCAGTAAATTCCATTTCGTCATTTTCACGGAAAAAGCGCGGTGCATTAGCTTCAATCATCAACTCTTTTTGAGTTATGATTTCTTCGGTGATGATTTTTGTTTTTAAATCACTCGTATGCGCCAATGCCTGCAACTTCCATTTGGTCAAAGATTCAGGTGCGGTGAATGAAAAACTTACATTCCCGTTTGCATCCGTTTTTAAATTAGGATAAAAAAATGCTGTTTCATTAAAATTTGTTCTTGGCTTAATTTCGGATGGTTTTTCTTTGAAAGCATCTTCTTCTGCTTTCGCCACTTTATCTTTTGAATTGGCTGTATTTTTTAATTGCGGGGCAAATTCTTTTTCTTCAAAATCCTTTGCTCTAACTTCACTAACATCGTTTGAAAAATCGTTTAAATACATTTCAAATCCATAATATCCAAATGAATTTAGTTTATCAAAAGTTCGTTCTTTAAATGGAATTTGTTTTTCCTTTCGTTTTGTAAAATAGTAACAGTATTTTTCGTTACCTGCATTACTGCTCAAAGGCAAGCGAGTATACCCTTTTTCAAAAATATCAAACGACCAATTGTTTGTCGTGAATGCATCCAAAGAAGCATCGTACATGGAGACAAGAAGTTCAGTCGGTTCAGGTTTTTTGGACGGCGATGTAATATTTACTTTCCATTCTTCTTTTTGTCCGGGTTTTAATTTGTTGCGGAATGTTTCGAGTTTAATCTTTAATTTTTTATTTGAATATGGAACAGAAATCAGCTGAGTATTAGAATAA
>CAZTCG010000250.1:814-3321 GCA_964612005.1 uncultured Flavobacteriaceae bacterium
CCTCTGTAATTTTCAGTTACAGGTATAGACAATTTTTCAAACGAAGTTTTTCTATATTCAGAAAATATGATTTTACGATTGTGTTCAATCTCAAATAAGTAGTTTGTTTCAGGCATTGAAGAAGATTGAATGTAAGTGAATTTTTCGCCCGGCTCAATTTCTTGTTTATCTGATTTAAACCAGTTGATGGATAAATCAGGTTGTGTTTTGGCATTCAACGAATAAATGGTAATGTATTTTTTTTCTGATATCTTATTTCCTTTTTCATCTTTGGTAAGTGCTTCTAACAGATATATTCCGGGATTAAGTTGTGCAAGTTGATTTTTCCATTCAATAGAATTTGAAATCGCAGTATTGAAATTAAAGGTGTGAACCAATTTATCTTTCTTCCAGTTGAATTTATTGGTTTCATCTTCATACATATCAAATGGAAACAGAGCATAATATTCTTCTTTTTTCATCAGGTATTGATCGGGTTGTTCCCACGCACGAGCACGAAAAACCTTATTTGGTTGTTGCAGCGAATAAATTTGAATACTTCCACTAATTGGTTGATCAACTCCAAAATTATTTTTCACATAAATAGTTAATGAATCAAGTTCATCTTTATTGATTTCATCCGCAACACGAATTTGAATTTGCAGAGATTGATGATTTAAAGACAAATTAAAACTTGCACTATGTGTTTCTCCGTTTTCATCCGTAACATCTGCATTCACTTTAAACACATAATTTGGACTTGCATTTCTGGGCATGTTTGAAGGAGCAATGGCTTGAAAAGGAATTATAAATTCACCCTCGTTATTTGTTACAGCAATTCCTTCTGCAATCTGCTTTTGTTCTTTCCAGTAAGGATCGCCACAGAAGCGATACTGCCAATACGGAAACTGAACAGAACGGCTAACCTTATATTTCACTTTTGCATTTTGAATGGGATAACCTGCAAATGCTTTGGCTTTGGCAGAAAGTTTAATTTCATCATTTAACTGATAAGCGTTTTTAACTTCATCAAACTTCACTTCAAATTTCGGACGTTTGTATTCTTCCACATTGATGTAGGTTTCTCCAAATCCATCACCTAAACTATACCTTCCATTAAGTCCATTTGCAGGCAAAACAAACGAACCCGAAGCAGAACCAAACTCATTTGTTTTTAAAATTGCTGAATGCACCACCTGATAATTTACGTCTTTTAATTGCAATTGAACCGGTGCATACGATACCACTTTACTTGACGAATCATTGCCTGTGGTACGAATTACTTTAAAATAAACGGTTTGTCCGGGACGATAAATTTTTCTATCAAGGAAAAAATGTGATTTGACAATTTCCTTTGGCGAATCATCTATTCGATATGAATAAAAAGATTGTTCAGGTGCATAAACATCATTTCCGTTGGTGAATTTTATAAAATATGAAGTGGAATAATTTTGATTTTCAGGTAGCGGAATTGAAATTGTTGAATTTTTATCTGATTTAAAATTCCCAATTTTTTCACGGATGTATTTTCTGCTTGTATAATCATAGTTTTGTTGAAACGCCTCAGCTGAAACACCACTTAATGGCTTACCATTAAAACGATGTGTCATAATAAAATGAATGGTTCCCGACTGATCGTTACGTTGCATGTATGCAATGTTGCTGTATGCTAAATTGCAATAAGCGATATTATTTTTACTGTAATCAAAATTTGGATCAGGTGATGCAAGCAACACATAGTTGCCCAATTCTAGCGCAGGAATTTTAAGTTCTACGCGATGCGAATTAAAATCAATTTCATTCGGCAATGATTGATTAAAAACTACAATTGGTTTTTGAGAAAGATAAAACTGAATCAATTTTTCTCCCGAGAGTTGCTGTGTTTTATCTTTATTTACATCAAGATCTAATTTAATAATTCTGAAAAACAATTGTTTTGTGTTTTTATGAGTTACAAGCATTCTTGCAGGTTTCCCGGGCTCGTTTACTTCTTCTGCAATAATGCTGTATTCCGGATTTTTAATTTGATCAATCATGGGAATTGCAAGTTGAGCAGCGTAAGAGCCGGGATATTTCAGAACAATTTTCTCTAAAATCGCGAGGGCATTTTTTTTCTCCCATTTATATTCGTCACTAACCAATGGCTTGTACCCATCGCTTTTTTTAAGATGCAATTTTGCTATTCGAATTCCGGCTTCCTGGGCAATTTCATTTTTGCTGTATTGCTGTTGAATATTTTCAAGTGCTGATTTGTATAAACTGTCTTTTAATGCAAAGCCGCAACGAGAATGAATGTAATCCAATCGTAATAAATCATTTTAAATAAAAGCATCAGGTGAATTATCAGTCGAATGAAATTGCAGGAGGTCACGAAATAATCTTAAAGTAACAGACTGAATATTCAATGAATCGGCGCTATCAATTAAATTGTTATTAATAAAATTTGATGCAGGTAAAAAAAGTTCTTTTCGGTTAAAATCAAAATCTGAATCATCACTTTCCCATGATGCTTCTGCACCTGTGAAAAA
>CAZTCG010000251.1:0-3293 GCA_964612005.1 uncultured Flavobacteriaceae bacterium
ATCAGCGAACAGCAATTGGCGAGTGTAATAAAACAGCATATTTAGTTTTTCATCTATTATCTCAATCAAGTTAAAAAATTTACATTTGTGTATCTTGAACTAACTAAGATTTTAACTTGAACCTAATAATCGACATAGGCAATACCAATGCAAAAATTGCTGTATTAAAAAATTCTGATTTTGTACAAAAAGAAACTATTCCAACAAAAGAATTAAATGTTTTACTAGATAATTTAATCAATAACTATTCAGAAATAAAACATGTAATTCTATCATCAGTAATTCATACCCCGGTAGAGATTTTAAAAAAACTAAATACTAGTTGTGATTTAATTGTTTTCGACCACTCAACTGAAATTCCGATAAAGAATAACTATCAAAATCCTGAAACATTAGGCAAAGATCGTTTAGCAGCTGCAATCGGGGCATGGTCTAATTTTAAAAATTCAAATACCTTAATTATTGATGCAGGTACATGTTTAAAAATTGACTTTATTAACAGCTCTAATGAATATTGTGGCGGAATGATCTCTCCTGGGTTAAATATGCGATTCAAAGCGCTTAATGCATTCACAGATAAATTACCATTAATAACTGATTTTCGCAAAGAAATTGAAATAACCGGAAATACAACAACAAATTCACTTTTATCGGGAGTCATTAACGGAATGAATTTTGAAATTAATGGGTTCATCAATCATTACTATCAAAAATATCCCGATTTAAAAATTGTAACTACAGGTGGTGACATCAATTTTTTTGAACTTGAACCAAAAAACTGCATCTTTGCACGCCCGAATTTAATATTGGAAGGGTTAAACGAAATTTTGTTATTCAATGCAAAAAAATAAACTCAAAATCATCCGCTATTTTTCATTCTTTGTTGCGTTGATTATTTTTAACCCTTTACTCGCTCAACGATTTACTGATTCGCCTTATTCACGATTTGGGATTGGTCAGATTCAACAAAAAAGTTTTGCTCAATCCAATGCCTTAGGTGGCTCTCACATCGCATTAAAAAATGACACCCTTTTACCTTTATTCATTAATGTTGCTAATCCTGCCTCCTATTCAGGCTTACTTCTAACAACATTTGAAGCAGGAGTAAATTCAACTTTTAATAAATTCAGTAATTCTATTTCAACTTATAATTCAAACAACACGTCACTTAATTATCTTGCATTAGGCTTCCCAATTAAAAAAAATATGGGAGCTTGCTTTGGCATTATGCCATTGAGTACAACTGGCTACGATATCAATAACTATTCTGAAGATGCAAATATTGGTGAGATTAAAGAAAACTATGAGGGCAATGGCGGAATTAATCAAATTTTTTTAGGTACTGCATGGAAACCTTTTTCTAACAAGTATACTTCTTACAGAAACTCTACTGCTTATAAAGATGAATTATCAAGTCAACAGTTTAATTCAGTACGAAAAAAAACATTTATTAAACGATGGCTTTCCTCTTTATCTATTGGTGCAAATGCCTATTATTACTTTGGCACAATTAATACCTATAGTCGATTAATTTTTCCAGATGTATCAAACACTTTTAATACTAAGCTAACCCGTGAACTTGAAATGAATGCGTTTTCAGGCTCATTTGGTTTGCAAAATACATTTACAATAGCACATGTTAAAACTAAAGAAAAAGATACTCTCGTAAGCTCGCCAAGCTATAACAAAAAGAAAACAAGAGAATTAAAAGAAAAAGTTGAAATTACAGTTGGTTATACCTATTCATTAAATAATTCGTTAAGTGCAACATACTCTGAATTTGCTAATACATTTTTATATTACGGTTTTGCTAAAAACGAATCATTTAGAGATACGATATTTTACAATGCAAATCAAAAAGGCACTATTAAATTGCCGGAAACACATGGTGTTGGAATATCAATCAGAAAAGGAAATTATTTGAATATTTTGTTGGATGCAGAAAAACAATTTTGGAGCAGATTTAGTTATCTGAATGAAAAAAACAATTTACAAGATTTAACACGTATTTCAGTTGGAGCTGAATGGATCCCTAATCGTTTCACTAATTCTAAATCTGATTACTTAAAGCGAATTCAGTACCGAATTGGAGGAAGATATAATAATGGTTATTTAACTATTCAGTCTACAAAGGTAAATGATTATGCTGTTTCTTTAGGTTTAGGATTGCCTGTTGGTGCAAATAAAATGTATAACACTTTCAATCTTTCAGTAGAAATTGGTGAAACTTCTTCAGCAAATAAAAATTTGATAAAGTATAATTATATTAAAGCTACTGTTGGATTTACTTTTAACGACAGATGGTTTTTGAAATATAAATATGATTAAGTCTTCTATTATAGTCATCATTTTTTTTTTATTAAGCACAATTATTTTCTGTTCTTGCGAAAATGATTTAAAGGAAGTTGAACATCTATCAGGCAGTAGTATTGTTGGACCAACTGAATCTTCAAAAAATTTAAACCTTTTATATACCGATTCAGGTAAAATGCAATTTCGATTAAAAGCGCCTGATATGGAACATTTTGTTTATGGGGTTAAAGAACCATATTCCGAATTTAATAAAGGAGTTTACATTGAATATTTTGACGAAAACCACAGGGTAAAAACTATATTAAAGGCTAACTATGCCATCCGATACGATAACACAAAAAAAATGGAGGCAAAATATAAAGTGGAAGTAACCAATGAAAACGGAGAAATTTTAAGAACAGAAAAAATTATTTGGGACGAAGAAAACCGTAGAATTTACACGAATGAATATGTTGAAATTACAACAAAACGTGAAATACTAAAAGGAACAGGAATGGAAGCAAATCAGGATTTTAGTGAGTGGGAAATAAAACAAGTTTCAGGCACAATTCCGTTGGACCAAAATGAATAGTAAAGTAAACTTATTGGCTCAGAAAATCAGCGGGCAATTCAATTTCATTTTCCCAGCCAGCTAATACTTTAATTGATTCTTTGTATTGATTTATTTTTTCAGGTTGTATCTGCTTGATTAAATTTCCGGAAGTAAATTGATTGTCATTATTGGCATCATCTATAATCCGAATAAAATAGTTTTCAGGCAGTAGATGTTCAACTTTTAATTTTGCCTTTGTTGTTATTTTTGTTTCAAACACAATTGTATTCTTACTATTTACTAATTGAAGGATTTTATTTCCTTCAACACTATTTAAACTTATCGTTAGCGAACCATAATCATCTTTGCTAGTTGTTTTTAAATTAAATTGAAACGTATCATTTGTTCTTCCAAAATAATCTTTTATTGCTCCCGGATAAAAATAAAA
>CAZTCG010000252.1:0-3290 GCA_964612005.1 uncultured Flavobacteriaceae bacterium
GTTCTAAGCACTTATTCTATTTAATTTCAAAAAGAAAAGAGCTTTATTCATACAAATTTAAATGATTTAATGATATTTGTTCAATTTACACAGGTTATTGAGAAAAATTAGCTGCAATAATTTAATTATTTTTTGGAAATAAATTTATTTCGGTTATTTCGCAAAGTGTATGGCCTAATAACATGTGGCACTCCTGAATGCGTGGTGTATCTTTGCTTGGTATATTTACTAAAAAGTCAGAAAACTCTTTCATTTTTCCTCCGGTTTCACCTGTAAAACCTACGGTTTTAACACCCATTTCTCTTGCAGTAACAAAGGCTTTAACTACATTTCCAGAGTTTCCGCTTGTTGATAAACCAATAAGAATATCTCCTTTTTTGCACATCGCCTTCACCAATCTTGAATAAATTTCATCATAACTGTAATCATTAGCTACCGCTGTGATGTAACTTGTATTTACATGGAGCGCCTCTGAAAATAATGGTGGGCGATCGTAGTAAAATCTTCCACTTAATTCTGCCGCTAGATGTTGCGCATCTGCTGCGCTACCTCCATTTCCACACCAAATTACTTTATTACCTGACTGATATGCTTTAATAATTTCTTCAGAAATTGAAGCAACTGAATTAATTAAAATCTGGTTATTCATTACTTCAGTCTTTAACCTAATGGATTCCTGAAGTTTTGATTGTATAAATTGATTGTTGTTCATTTACTAATTAATAAGCATAATCACTTAAGTACTCAAAATCCTTTGTAAGTTTACCATCAATACATAAGCTAGCTCTTTCAATTATTGTATCTGTATCATTTAAAATAATACTTGGTAATACTCTTTCTACTAAATCTTTTCCAAAATCATCGCTTGCATCACGTGGTAATTCACAAGGCAAATTATCAACTGCCATCACGCAAACTGTATCTTTATTAAATGGTAAATCTTCTTTTCCACTTAACATATTATAACCATAAAATGGTTGAGGTATGGTGCTAGGACGAATTGTGGTTGGCACTGAACCATTGATATCACAGGTAATGTCAGATATAACACTAATATGAAAATCAGGTTGTTTCATATCTTCTTCTGTAAACATTTTAGGAGAACGAGGATCCCAGAAATGAGCGGAAATAAACAAATCGGTAACTTTTGTGTAAGGAACAAATTTTGACACAAAATGTTCGGGATGAGCAAAAAAATCATTTAAATCAAAATTATGGTCATCCGGTCTTTCCACATAATCTCTCGGGTTTAATTGACAATAAACCGGCTCTCTGAATGAAGCCATTAAAAATTCTTCAGGAGTCACTTTTCTAATACGTAAGGCACTTAATGTTTCAATTGCGCCATTAGCAACTCTTCCTCCACCTGTTAAAGCAATTTTTATGTTTGGAAGTTTTACCCTTTTTAACTCTTCTTCCATTTCAGCTCTGTCTCTACATAAATTTGCAGGTTTAATTCGGAACAAATCGTATTTTAAACCATAACCTAATATACCGTTATAAGCCCCTACAATTCCTGCATATCGTCCGAAACCAATAATTCGATTACGATTTTTATCTGTTAATGTTTCGTAATCAATCATCTGTATTTTCTTTTCAATCAAAGCATGCATCAGTTTTTTATTATGCGGTTGCTTTTTTATAGTATGTGAAAAGAAAAAATACTTTTTCCCAGTAATTAATTTATCAGCGGGCACTTCTTTAACACCCATCAACACATCACAATCATTTAAGTCTTCCTGAAGTGTAATTCCAAAAGCTACATATTCATCATCGCTATAACAACGAATTTTACTTGGTTGAACAACGATATCTACCTGAGGATATTTTTTAATTAATTCAGAACAAATTAACGGAGTTAATGGAACTCGTTTATCCGGTGGAGATTTTTCTTCTCTTAATACTCCAATTTTAATTTTTGCCATAAAAAAAATTTGAGCAAATGTAATTATTTAAGATGTATTTAATTAAGTTTTAGTAAAGTAATTACTTAAATGTTACTTTTGCAGTCGCATGGCATTAAAAGTAAAAAAATCATTGATTCCGGGAGCAGGTAAAGGCTTGTTCACTACTACACCAATAAAAAAAGGAGAAAAGGTAATTGAATATCTCGGTGAAATAATAGACTGGGAAGAATACGAAAGAAGAGTAGAAAAAGATGAAGATGGCTATCTTTTTTTCATCAATAAAAACAGATGTATTGATGCTTTTAATACACCAGAACATATTGCACGTTTTGCTAATGATGCAGCAGGACTGACAAGAGTTAAAGGATTAACCAATAACTCTGAATACATAATTGAAAAGAAAAAAAAATGCTTTATAATTGCCAAACGCAAAATTGAAGCCGGTGAAGAAATTTTTGTTAGCTACACGAAAGAATACTGGGATTGTATCCGTTACAACATTAAGCTTAAAAAGAAACAAGAAAAGCTTGTTAAAACTTCTAAAAAGAAATCAAAATAAGTAAGATATCAGTTAAAGTTAATAAATCAATTTGCATCTTTCAATCTTGTTTGGTTATTTTGAATAATACTTAAAAATTAAAATATGTTTGATAACAATGAATTTAGAAAATATGCTACCAAGCACCGTGGCATTAATAGTTTAGTATATGATAGCTACAGCAATCACATTACTTCATCTTTAACACCATATATTATTGAGGAACGTCAGTTAAATGTTGCTCAAATGGACGTTTTCTCGCGTTTAATGATGCTCAATTATTGTTTTTGGAATCAGTTGATGCTAAAAAAGATATTCAAATTTATTTAAACTCTCCGGGAGGCTCTGTTTATGCAGGTTTGGGTATTTACGATACCATGCAAATAGTTGGGCCAGATGTAGCAACCATTTGTACTGGTATGGCAGCATCTATGGGTGCTGTTTTAATGTGTGCTGGCGAAAAAGGAAAACGTACTGCTTTAAAACATGCTCGTGTTATGATTCATCAACCTTTAGGTGGTGCAGAAGGTCAAGCATCAGATATAGAAATAACTGCTCGCGAAATTCAAAAACTGAAAAAAGAGTTGTACGAAATCATTGCTCATCACAGTGGCCAAACCTATGAAAAAGTTTGGGCAGACAGCGACCGTGATTACTGGATGATTGCCGAAGAAGCAAAAGCTTATGGAATGATTGACGAAGTATTAGTAAAAAAATAATTAAATACCCTTTCCTAAAAATCCGATAGAAAAACTATCGGATTTTTTATTTTTAACCATGCAGCATTATAATAAAATCACCGAACATTTCATTTCTGAATTAAGAAAAACTATTCCTGAACAACT
>CAZTCG010000253.1:0-3277 GCA_964612005.1 uncultured Flavobacteriaceae bacterium
CCCGGTGTTTGCCCCAACTTATGGTTTTGCCTTGATTTTATTTACTAACAACTACTTTTCGTATTTTTTTAATTCCTCTATAAAATGGTTGTTGCTCGCAGTAACCTTTTCGTTCACAGTTCTGTTACCTGTTTTTAATTTAATGATATTAAAACGATTCCGATTAATCAGTTCATTTTTCTTGCAAAATGCCAAAGAGCGTACTTTTCCTTATTTCATAACCTCCTTATTTTATGTGGGATTAATTTACCTCATCAAAGATTTCAGGTTACCGGGAATATATGTATCATTTTTAATTGCCTCTGCCGTTTGCATTTGCATTGCAGCATTGATTAATCTGAAATGGAAAATAAGCGCACATTTAATTGGAAACGGTGGTTTAGCGGGCTCTATTTTAGCTGTATCTTGGATACTTCATCAAAACTGGTTACCATGGTTTTGCTTGGCACTAATTATTTCGGGGTTAACTGCATTTGCACGTATTACACTTGAAGAACACACTCCCCAACAAACGTATGCCGGTTTTTTATTAGGATTTATCGGCATGTTTTTATTATTAATTGGTGCCTACATTGTAAATCTTCATACCATCTTATAACATGTCAGTATTGGTAACAGGAGCAACCGGATTGATTGGTACGCATTTAACTGCTCAACTGCTTTTGAATGGAGAAAAAGTACGCGCTTTTGTAAGAAAGGGAAGTACGCGAGTTAATATAAAAGAAGTACTTTCTTTTTACACAAATAGTTCGGAAGAACTATATAATCAAATTGATTTTTATGTTGGAGATATTACCGATATTTTTTCCATTTCAGATGCACTAGATGGCATAAATGAAGTATATCATTGTGCAGGTATGGTTGATTTTAACGAGAAAAATTTAAAACAACTTTTATTGATCAATGAAACCGGAACAGCTAATTTGATTAATGCTGCTTTGGAAAAACAGGGCATTCGCGTTTGTCATGTAAGTTCTGTGGCTACCTTACCAAATTATGATAAAAAACCTATTGTTGATGAATCAGTTTTTTGGAAATCATCTCCAAAAAATGCCGCTTATTCTATCAGTAAATACAATGCAGAGCGTGAAGCATGGAGAGGAGTTTCTGAAGGTTTAGACTTATTTATGGTAAATCCAAGTGTTGTGCTGGGAGCTGGATGCTGGAATCAAAGTACAGGTAAAATCATGGAGCAATGTAACAAAGGAGTTGCGTTTTATACTAAAGGAGTTAACGGATTTGTAGATGTAAGAGATGTTGTTGCCATTATGATGAAATTGATGAAGTCAGGCATAACAGCTGATCGGTTTATTTTAAATGGTGAAAATTATTCGTATCAAAATTTACTTAATGAATTTCATGATGCGTTTGGAAAAAAAAGGCCATCCATTGAAGCGAATGCTTTTATGCTAAGTTTAGCATCTTTACTTGATCGTGTCTTTTCCAAAGAACGCCGATTAAACAAGCAAGTGGTAGAATCTATGCTTAGCAAAACTTATTTTTCCAATAAAAAAATCATCGAGGCCATCGGACATCAGTTTTATTCGATTTCTGAAACTATAAACTACGTAGCTGAAAAATACAAAAACCGAACTAGATCTTAAAAATCACGGTAATGTAATTGTTTTTGTGAAGTTTCCAATACTTACAGTAGCTTGTTGATCGCATATTCCAGATCCATAATCAATTCTTCTGGTTAATTTACCTTGTGGAGTAAATTCTAAAATCCCTTGAATAAATGGATGTCTGTGAATGTTTGCAGTACTCGGTGAACAAGTAAAATCTCGTACTAACTGAGAAATTATTACTGAAGTATAATTATTTCCCTGAGCAGTAACACCACTAGCGCTTCCTGTAATTCCAACACGCGCTGAAGACCAAACAATTGGTTTGTTATTTCCCTTATAAACATTAGTATCTGCGGTATTTAATAATGTTTTGTTTCGTGTGCAAACCCATGATAATACAGAGCCATCCGTTTTTGTAATCGAAATATTTGAATTAATTGTCCATGTTAAATTTGTAGTTTGAGAATTAAAATTTGCAGCAGTTGTATTTTGAATGGTTTTACTATTAATTGTGATTAAATTTCCATCCACTTTGTAATTAGAAGAAGTTACGGAACATTTAAAACCTGGCATCCTGTATTTTGTGGCACCGTTTAACGACTGAGAATAATCGTACATTAAAATTCCACTTCTTACTCTTCCGTCAGCACAAACTGTGTTATTAAATGTTACAGTTACTTTTTTTATTGCAGTATCAACAACTACAGAAGACGCGCACGTGTCTACAAAAAACTCATTCGTATTATCATTACCAAATTTATAGGTTGATAAAGCATTATTTAAATTATCTACAGCCTGATTTCCTATAATAGCAATATCATTAGCAATGTTCTCTGCATAAGAATTATCAGAAATTGAATTTACATCAGTATCTTCTTCTTTTTGATCTTTTTTACAAGCAATTGTAATAATTGAAAAAGTACCTACAAGAAGTAAAAAGGTAAGCGCAATTTTTTTCATAGTTTATTGATTTTAAAATTTAAATAAGCTTTTCAAAGTTATCGTAATACCTGCAATCTATTCGCGTCTAGTTTTATAAATATAAACAATAAAATGGTAAAACTCCAAAGTGAAGAGCCACCATAACTAAAAAACGGAAGAGGTATTCCGATTACCGGAGCTAAACCAATTGTCATACCTACATTTACTGAAAGATGGAAAAACAATACAGCAGCTACACCGTATCCATAAATTCTACTGAATGGCGAGCGTTGCCGTTCTGCCATAAAAATGATTCGTAACATTAAAGTTACAAGTATGATTATTACAATAGACGAGCCGATAAACCCCCACTCTTCGCCAACTGTACAAAAAATAAAATCAGTGTCTTGTTCAGGTACAAAATCATATTTAGTTTGTGTTCCTTTTAAATAACCCTTGCCCCAAAAGCCTCCTGACCCAATTGCAATTTTTGATTGATTTACATTAAAATCTACTCCTTTTAAATCTGCTTTACCTCTTCCTAAAAAGGAATCAATTCTGATCTTTTGATGAGGTTCCATTTTATCGTATACAAATGAAGCTCCTGTAACTAAACCGGAAGCACAAAGCGCAATTAGAATAACAATTAATGTGTTTTTACGATTACGTTTAATAAACATAAATGAAAGTGCGCTTATTATTCCAATGATAACATATAAATAAGTATCCTCAATTAAAAGGGCCATTATGAGTAGAGTTACCGCAAAAAAACCAATTAAAATAAAATT